>JBGSRB010000543.1:0-10290 GCA_041737735.1 Anaerolineae bacterium
CGCCCGTTCCGCAGGCTGATCATGTGCAGCTTGCGGTCGATGCCGCGCTCATGCTGCAAGAAGCCGCCGCCCGCCTCAGCGCTGAGCGCGGCGCACTTTAATCTGAAGAAAGTGTTCGCCAAAAGTCGGCACGTCAAGCAGCGTCCCGGCTTAAAAACCGCGCTGGAACAACTCGGCTTAACGCTCGAAGGCACGCATCATCGCGGTGACGACGACGCCTACAACGCCGCGCGCGTGACCGCGCATATTCTCGCGGAAAGCGGGCGCGAGTGGTTCAAGACGCCGCATTCGCGCTGACCGACGCAGGCGTCGTCGCAATCTGCGCGCGCGCATCCAACCACACGACCACATCATTCAGCGGCACGTGCTGATCGATCTCGTTATACACTTCATGCTGCATCCCGTCGTACAACGTCAGCGTTTTATCGGTGCTGCGCGCCTGATCATGAATCATGCGGCTGCCTTCGGGCAGCGCCAATTCGTCGAGCATACCATGCGTGACCAGCAGCGGCAGCGTCAGCGTGGCTAACGTCGCGTTGACGTGCTTGATCGTCGCGTCGATCTCCAAAGCGGTGCGCACGCGCGCCTTGCCGCGATACACCAGTGGATCAGCCTTCCAGCGTTGATCGACTTCGGGATCACTCGACAGCAGGTTCTCGCGCTGACCGCCGAACTGCACGAGAGCGGCGCGCGGCACGATCACATTCAGCACGCCTGCCAGCGCGCGCAGCAGTGGATGCACCTTGACGGCTTGTTCGATATACAGCGGCGCGCCGTTGACGATCAAGCCCGCCAATTGATCTTGATGACGCAGCGCAAACGCCAAGCTGATCAGCGCGCCTAAGCTGTGACCGAGCATGAACACGGGCAGCCCTGCGTGCTTCGCGCTCACGTGATCGACGTAACGCTTGAGGTCAGCCAACCAGTGATCGAAGCGCGCGACATAACCGCGCAGACCGCTGCTGCGCCCGAACCCGCGATGATCAAGCGCGTAGGCGGCATAACCGTGCGCGCTCAAGTGCGCCAGCACATGTTCATAGCGTCCGCTGTGTTCGCCATAGCCATGCACGACGATCACGACGGCGCGCGCCGCGCCTTGCGGCAAGGTGTGAATAGTGTGTAACGTGAAACCATCGGGTGTGGTCAGGGTACCGGTGATCATAGCCGTCCTCATGATTGGTGTTCGCGCTGCATAATACCATGATTGTACCAAATTTACGCGCGCGCAGCGCATTGATTATGAACATTATGAAATTTTTCCGCATAGGTGCGCAACGCGCGATCAATGGCTTATTTTCAACGCATAATCTGGTATCATGATCGCGTAACCTACTCCAACATTGGTGTGGTCGCGTTGAGCGCAAACGCGCAGGGCAGAACGATCATCATGAAGTTCCATCGGCTTGAGGACGAATTCGTCATCAATGTGATTCGCGGCATCAACGATGCACGGCATTTGGCTGTGGCGCGTCAGCTTGCCCAAAGCGACCTCGACTGGGATTACATTTTCAGCCTGTTAGAAGTGCATCGGCTGCGCCCGCTGTTCTTCAAAGGCATCAGCCTGCCCGATGCGCCCGCCGTTTCTAGCTACGTCACCGATGTGCTGCGCTACCTCACGATGACCAATTTTGTAACCAACGGGCGCTTGCTTAAAGAAACCGCCAAGCTGCTCGACACATTCAGCGAACAAGGCATCCGCGCGCTGGTGCTGAAAGGCATCCCGCTGACCTATCAGCTTTACAACGGCTTGACACTGCGCGAAATTGCCGATATTGACCTGCTGCTGACGCCAGCGGATGCGGTTAAAGCGAAAGATTATCTGCTGACGCAGGGCTTCTATCTCTACTACGATGATGTTGATGAAAGCCAGCCCGGTTTTTTTGAGCGCGAATATCATTTCGCGTTGGTGCGCGATAAGCCGTCGCTGCGCGTGGAATTACACTGGTCGCTGGCGCGCAGTGAGTTCAGCCGCCTGCGCGATCCGGCGCTCTTGTGGGCAAAAGCCACCACCCTGTGCATCGACACGCTTGAGTTTGCCGTGCCGAACGCGCAGCACACGCTGATTTTCTTGTGTATGCACGGCTTCAAACACAACTGGCGGCGCTTGGCGTGGATTTACGATCTCGTGCGCTTTCTCGAAATCTTCCCGGAAACCGACTGGGCGGCGCTGCTCGAACAAGCCGATCATTTGTATGGCAAGCGCATTGTGCTGCAAGCGTTCTATCTGGCGCAGGAAATTTTCGCCGCGCCGCTGCCCCCCGTGATCACGCGCGAGCTGGAGGCGCAGCCGCAAATTCAGCAGCTTTCGCAGCAGTTGATCAGCGAAGTGGTGCGCTATCCGTTGGCGGAATCAGCCGTCGATGATTTCATCCTGCAATATTCGCTACGGCAGGGCTGGCGTGATCGCCTGCGTTATCTCAACACCAAAGCGCAGCCCAACGAGAATGAATTGGGCGAGCGAGCCAACGAACGTCATATCCGCTTTTTGTTGTATGTGCCGCGCGCGCTGCGCTTGCTCACGCGTTATATTCTGCCGTGGCTGTTCGCACGCCCACAAACCCAGAAAGATCGTCACGCCGAACCGCAACCGTGAGCGCCGTCACGTTTTGTTCATAAATCCTCAATAAAAGCACTATCCCGCCCCTCATCAAGATCAGGTATGATGAGTTACAGTCGATATTTCCCAACGGTAATGTCGCGCTGTTTTGATTAAACAAGCAAGCTAGGGTAAGACTCGTTATGACGCGCGTTTTAGTCACTGGGGCAACCGGTTTCATCGGACGCCACGTTATCAAGCGGCTGATCGATCAGGGCTGCACACCACGCCGAGCGCTGCGCGCTGCCGGCGCTGATCTAGGCGCGCTGGAAAGCATGGTGGTGGGCGACATCAACGCCCGCACCGACTGGAGCGCCGCGCTGCACAATATTGATGTGGTCATTCATCTGGCGGCGCGCGTGCATATGCTGCGTGACACCGCCGCCGATCCGCTGGCAGCCTTTCGCGCGGTCAACACGCAAGGCACCCTGCACCTGGCGCACGCCGCGCGTGCGCAGGGCGTCAAGCGCTTGGTGTTCGTCAGCACCATTGGCGTCAATGGCGATGAAACGCCCATCGATCAACCGTTCGACGAAAGCGCGGCAATCGCGCCGCACAGCCCCTACGCGCGCTCGAAGTGGGAAGCCGAACAAGCGCTGCATCAGCTTGACGGGTTAGAAGTCGTGATCGTGCGCCCGCCGCTGGTTTACGGCATCGACGCGCCGGGCAATTTCGCGCAGTTGATGCGCTTTGTGCGTCTAGGGTTGCCGCTGCCTCTTGGCACAACCCATAACCGCCGCAGCTTGATCGCGGTGCAAAATCTCGCGGATTTTCTTACGTTGTGCGTCGATCATCCGGCGGCAGCGGGCGAAACCTTCGTGATCAGCGATGATGAAGCGTTGTCAACAGCGCAGTTGGTGCGCCGCGTCGGGCAGGCGTTGGGCAAAACGCCGCTGCTGCTGCCCTTTCCGCCGGAGGTGCTGCGCGGTGCGCTGACGACGATGGGCAGGCGTAAATTAGCAGCGCAGTTATTCGGCTCATTGGTGATCGACAATCACAAAGCACACGCAGTCTTAGGCTGGCGCGCGCGCACCACGCTGGAGCAGTCGCTGAGCGTTTGAGCGTCAGCTTGGCACCCACAACAACCCTTCACCCGACAACATGACGATTCCCCGACGCCCCTATTGCAACTTGCACAACTGGGGCGCTCATTTTTTGTGCTTTGTGCCTAATCTTATAGCCTCAAACCCTGTTTATCCAGGTTTTTTAGATATACTCAACATACGTGTATGGCTTTTCGTGAGACAATTAGTACAAATAGTTCACACGATGGCGAGCCGCCATCAAGGAGTCCTTTTTTATGGTCGTCGCTCATCAACCGACCGCCCAAACTGCCAATGTCTATCAGCAAGCGATTGAGCAGTTCAACCGTTCTGCGCGTTACCTCAACATCGACCCGTCGATTGCCGAGTTTATGCGCCATCCCCGCCGCGAGTTCACCGTCAATTTTCCCGTTCGCATGGACGATGATCGTGTTGAAATGTTCACAGGTTATCGTGTGCATCACAGCACCGTCTTGGGTCCCTCGAAAGGTGGCATTCGCTACAGTCTCGCGGTCGATCTCGATGAGATTCGCGCGCTTGCCATGTGGATGACGTGGAAATGCGCCTTGATCAACATCCCCTACGGCGGCGCTAAAGGCGGCGTCGTGGTTGACCCGAAAGTCTTAAGCAAAGCCGAACTTGAACGCCTCACCCGTCGTTATGCCGCTGAACTGATCCCCATCATCAGCCCCCATGCTGACATTCCCGCGCCCGACATGGGAACGAACCCGCAGGTCATGGCGTGGATCATGGACACGTACAGCATGACCGTCGGCTACAGCGTGCCGGCTGTGGTCACGGGCAAGCCGATCAACATCGGCGGCAGCCAAGGACGCAACGAAGCGACGGGTCGCGGTGTGATCGTGACGATGGTCGAAGCGCTCAAGCAGCGCGGCGGCAATCTGACGCCAGCCGATACGCGCATCGCCGTGCAGGGCTTCGGCAACGTCGGATCGAACGCCGCCAGCTATGCCTATTCGCTTGGCTTCAAGATCGTCGCCGTCAGCGATGTGGATACGGGCATCTACAACCCGCACGGCTTGGATATGCCCGGCGTGCGCGCTTATGCCGCCGAACATGGCACGCTGGTCGGCTGTCCGTTGGGTGAACCCGTGACCAACAGCGAACTGCTGACACTGCCATGCGATGTGCTGATCCCTGCCGCGCTCGAAGGACAGATCACCGCCGCGAACGCGGATCGCATTCAAGCCAAGTTCATCGTTGAAGGCGCGAACGGACCCACCAGTCCCGAAGCCGACGACATTCTCAACGCGCGCGGCGTGTTCCTCGTGCCGGATATTCTGGCGAACGCGGGCGGCGTGGTGGTGTCGTATTTCGAGTGGGTGCAAGACCTGCAAGCCTTCTTCTGGGATGAAGAAGAAGTTTATCGCCAACTGCAACGGGCGATGGCGCGCGGTTATTACGCCACCGAACACACCGCCGAAAATTACAATGTAGATATGCGAACGGCGGCGCAAATTCTGGCGATCAAGCGGGTGGCGGATGCTCTGACCACGCGCGGATTCTATCCGTAGAACGCGCGACGACTAAACGGCAGGTAAGCGGCGGGCGGGCGTCCTTCAGCTCGCAGCATGACGGCGTTACAGTGAAGCTAATCGCCGGATTGAATTGAAGGGACATACGCCATGCGTCGCGCCGCTTACCTGCTTGTCATCCTCGTGTTAGGCGTGCTGACCGTCAGCGCGCAGCAAACCAGCACTGCTGTCACCAGCGAAAATCTCAATCTGCGCGCGGGCGCGGGGCGTGATCATCCCACCATTGGCGCTGTCGCCGTCAATACAACCGTCAGTCTGGAAGCACGCAACGACGACGCATCATGGACATTGGTGCGCGCGGGTGATGCGCGCGGCTGGCTGGCTGCCGCGTATCTGCGCGTGAACGATGGCGCGGCGATCAGCAGCTTACCCGTTTCGGCTGAACAGATGCCCGCCGTCACCTACGATCTTATGGATCGCGTGCGCGCCACGTCCGTTGTACCAACCAACATCGGGCGGGCGGGCGCGATCTTCCAGCAGGGATTGGCGGCGGGGAATAACCCGCAGCGCTTCTCGAAAGTGGGCGATTGCCAAAGCATCACGCAGTTCTTTCTCGCGGATTTTGATCAGGGCGCGTACACACTAGGCAATCACGCCAACTTGCAAGCAACCATCGATCACTTTGCCGGATCATGGGCGCGCTCAAGCGCCAGCGTGAATAACGGCTTCAACATCTATTCCACGCTCGATCCGTCGTGGGCGGGCGTGGGCTGTTTGGCGGGCGAAAGCCCGATTGAGTGTGAATATCGCCTGTGGCAGCCCAGTTTCGTGATCATCAGCCTCGAAGTGACCAGCGGCATCCAAGCCAGCGGTTATGAGTGGGCGCTGCGTGAAAATCTCGACTTCTGGATCGAGCGCGGCGTCGTGCCGATCGTGGCGACCAAAGCCGACAACCGCGAAGGCGATTGGAGCGTTAACGCCGCGATTGCGCGCACCGCGTGGGAATATAACGTGCCGCTGTGGAACTTCCTCATGGCGACGCAACCGCTTGCCAACTTCGGCTTGACCGACGGCTTTCACCTGACGTTCGCATCGAATGACTTCAGCAATCCGACGAACCTCGCAACGGGCTGGACTCAGCGCAACCTCACCGCGCTGCAAACGCTGCACAATGTGCGCTTAGGCGTCGGCGCGGGGTAAACCATTGATCGGGGCGGCGTTGAAGAAGCGCTGCCCCAATCTTTAACGCATATCCAATAGAAGCGGCGCGCGGCGCATGTTAAAATACGCGCCATTATGTTGATGCTGCTTGATTTCCGTGTGCGCCAGCGCGACTTTCTGCTCGAAATTTCGCGCGCCATCACCGCGCAGCTTGACCTCACTGAGGTGCTGCGTCGGGTGCTAAATGCTTCTGTCGTCATGTTGGGCGGTCAGGTGGGTTTGATCGCGCTGCGTGACGAAAGCGGCGTCTATCGGATACGCGCGCTGCTCGGCGTGGAAAGCGCGCGCGTCTCTGACCTCAATGCCCAGTTTAACGCGCTCTTTCAGGGCGAAATCCTTGACTCCGAGCAAATGAACGCGCAGTTGAACGAGATCGCCACGAGTCTCGATCCGCGCCTCAAGCAGTCGGTGGCGCTGCCGCTGCTGTTCGCAGGTGAACCCACGGGCTTGTTGATGATCTTCCGCACCTACACCGCCAGCGCCACGCCCGACGATGTGCAAGTGCTGCAAAGTTTCGCTGATCAAGCGGCGATTGCGGTGCATAACGCGCAGTTATACGAACGCATCGAGCAAGAACGGCGACGGCTGGCAGCGATCTTGCAGCACAGCGCCGACGGCGTGATGATCCTCGACGCGCACGGCAACATCATCAGCATTAATCACGCGCTCGAACGGCTGACGGGCTGGAGCGCCGAGGACGCCATCGGGCTGCATCAAGACGATGTGATCGTGTGGCAACGGCACGATGGCGACGACTTCAGCGCCGCGTGCGATCACGGTTGGCTGACTAACTTGCCCGCCGATGACGCGCCCGACACGCTGTATGTCGAAGGCGAACTGCGCCGCCGCGACGGACTGCCGATCAGCGTCGGCATCCTCTACGCGCCGCTGCTGACCGCCGATGGGCGCGTGGCGAACATCATCGCCAACGTGCGCGACATCACCAATTTTCGGCGCGCCCAAGAGATGCAAAATGTGTTCATCTCGATGATCTCGCACGAATTACGTACGCCTGTCGCGCTGGTCAAAGGCAACGCCGCCACGCTGCGCCGCGATGATGTTGAGTGGGATACCGCTATCGTGCGCGATCTGGCGGGCGTGATCGAAGACGAGTCGGATCGGCTGACTGTGCTGATCGAAAATTTGCTGACATCCAGCAAAATGCAAGCCCAGCGCAAGCTCGAACTTCAGCTTGACGATGTGCGGCTCGATCTGCTGGCGGCGCAGGTGATCGAGCGCTTCGCCACGCAAAGCAAACAGCACACGCTCGAACTCAAGTTCCCGCCTGATTTTCCGGCGATTCAGGGCGATCTGCAACGGCTGCGCCAAGTGCTGGATAACCTGATCAGCAACGCGATCAAGTATTCGCCCGATGGCGGCACGATCACCGTCGGCGGCATGATCGATGTCGCCAGCGTGACCATTTTCGTGCGCGATCACGGCGTCGGGCTGAACGATGCCGAACGCGGGCGCGTGTTCGACCGCTTCTATCGCGTCGATGATGCGTTGAGTCGGCGCACGCAAGGCACGGGCTTAGGCTTGTATCTGGCGAAATCGATCATCAACGCGCACGGCGGCACGATCCGCGTGGACAGCCAGCCGAGCGTGGGTTCAACCTTTTATTTCACGCTGCCGCTGGCATAACAGCCGCCGCGCTTAAACCAACCACCTACAGAAACGGAGCCAACCCCTTGCCACGACAGATGAACATCCAATGCCCCAACTGCGGACAGCCCTTCACCGCCACCGTCGAAACCGTGATCGACGCCCCAACCAACCCGCAAGCCAAAATGAGCTTGCTGGCGGGTCAGTTGAACGTTCCCGCCTGCCCCAACTGCGGCGCGCGCGTGAATATGGCAGCGCCGCTGATCTATCACGACGGAACCAAGCAGTTGTTGATCACGTTCGTGCCGGTCGAATTAGGCTTGACCAAAGAGCAGCAGGAAAAAGCGATGGGCGACCTGATGCGCGAACTGACGCGCATCATCCCGCAGGATCAAATGGGCGGCTATATGTTCAACCCGCGTTCCGCGCTGACCATGCAGGGCTTGATCGAACAGGTGTTACGTGAGGATGGCGTGACGCAAGAGATGCTCGATCAGCAGCGCGCGCGTGTGACTTTGATGGAGCAGTTGCTCAGCACATCGGAAGACGATCTGGAGGCGTTCATTCAGCAGCACGACGCTGAGATCGACGCGCAATTCTTCCAAACGCTGAGCATGATGGCGCAGCGCATGGTGCAGGATGGACGCGAAGATGTGGCGGAACAAATGTTGATGCTACAACAGATCATCGCGGAATATTCCACGTTCGGGCAGCAGTTGATCGAACGCAGTCGCGTGCAGGAAGCCCTGCTGCAAGAAATGACCGCCGAGATCGAAGCGTTGGGCGACGACGCCGACCGTCCCGAATTTCTCGAATTGAGCATCCGCTATGCCGACGATGATGAGCGCCTGCAAGCGCTGGTCGGTTTGGTGCGTCCCGTGTTCGATTATGAATTTTTCCAACTGCTGACCGTCAAGGCGGGGCAAGCGCCCGCCGCTGCGCGTGATGCACTGGAAGCCCTGCGCGAACGCCTGCTCGAACTGACCGCGCTGGTCGATCAGCAGGCGCAGATGGCGCTGCAAGAGGCGGTCAATCTGCTGCGCGAACTGCTCAGCGCACCTGATCTCGATGAGGCGGTGCGCGCGAATGTCGCCTATTTCGATGACGCCTTCATGAATGTGCTGACCGCCAACATTCAAGAGGCGCAGCGGCAGGGTGATGTCAACGCATCGGGACGCCTGACGGCGATCTATGAGCGCGTGGTCGGCACGCTGCGCGACTCCATGCAGCCGGAATTACGCCTGATCAACGAACTGCTGTCCAGTGAGAGCGACGAAGACGCCATCGCGCTGCTGCAAACCGAAGGCGCGCAGTTCGGGCAGGCATTGATCAGCATGATGGAAGCGGTCGAGCGTGTGCTGGCGCAGCGCGGCGACGACGCCATGCTGCACAAGCTGATCTTTCTGCGTCAGCAGGCGGAACGTCTGCTGCGTTAAAGCGCGGATTTTGTCGTGTCGGGGCGGCGCTGAGTCGCCCCCGATCAACAGCCTGATCAGCGCCTGCCTTATACCCCTATTTCACCCGCGCTGTTTGCCTAACGCGAACGCTGGTACAATCAAGCTGACACAGTGTTTTGCACTAAAGGAGTCAACGCGGTGGCAAAACGAGTCCTTTTCCTCATGTCTGATACCGGTGGCGGGCATCGTGCGGCTGCCGAAGCGATTGCTGCTGCGCTCGAATTACGTTATGGCACGCAAGTCGAATCGAAATTGGTCGATGTGTTCAAGACCTATACGCCCTTCCCGTGGAATTACGCGCCTGAGTTCTATCCGTGGCTGATCAACCACAGTAAATCGTCATGGGGCATGGGCTATAAGCTGCTCAACACCAAAAATCGCGCGAAAGCTGCCGCGCGCGGCATGTATATCTCGATTGAAAGCCGCATTAAACGAATGCTGCGCGATCATCCGGCGGATGTTGTTGTCAGCGTGCATTCGGTGCTGACACAGGTCGCTATGCAAGCCTTGATGTCACGCGAGACGCGACCGCCATTCGTCGTGGTCGTCACCGATTTAGTGTCTACCCATATGTTTTGGTATGACAAGCGCGCCGATCTCACCTTGACGCCCACGCTGCCCGCGCTCGAACGTGGGCTGCTGGCGGGACTCCCGCTCGATAAGATGCGCGTGGTCGGTCTGCCTGTGCATCCCCAATTTGCCGAGCGCTTGATGGATAAAAGCACCGCCCGCGCCCAATTAGGCTGGAAATCGGATAAACCCGTGATCCTGATGGTGGGTGGCGGTGAAGGCATGGGACCCCTGTACCAGAACGCACGCGCGATCAATCAGCGGCGACTGGATTGCCAACTGGTGATCATCGCCGGACGCAA
>JBGSRB010000559.1:0-2267 GCA_041737735.1 Anaerolineae bacterium
TAGAGGATGCGCGCGACGATGCGGGCGGTGGATGCCCCGGTGCCGCCCACGCCCACCAGCATGATCGACTTGATGTAAGTGTTGGGGTCGAAAATGCCGTTCATCGCTCATCTCCTAGCACTTGTGCCAGCGTTTTCTGGACGGGGATCAAGTCGGACACTGGATAGCGTTTTGCCTGCTGTGCTTCCAATGCGACCAGCTTGACGCGAATATCCTGCGGATGGCTGCGTGATTTTCCGGAACAGGCGTGATTGCCAAAGGGTGAACCGAGCAGCATCGTAAAGTCGTCCGTCAGCGCTGCGCCGCGCAGAGCGTCATCCGTCACCCGCTGCACCGTCCCCCAGCAGATTGAGCCGGAACCAAACACGTTCGGCAGCGGGGCGTGAAAGAGTGGCACGTCGAGCGTTTGTGGGCGGCGTTTGACCGCGAACACACCGTACTGCGGCGCTTGCTCGCTGGCAGTCACACGGATCAACACCAGACCGGGCAGTGGCACGCGCAATGCTGTCTCCGCGTCGTCGAGGAAGATGCCTGTTTTCTGCGGCGGGCGGTATTCAACGACGGTCTTCTTCACGCCATCCTGCCGGACGAGCAAGGTATTGCCGCCGAGCAGTCCGGTATCAAACGTGACCTTCGCCGCCAGCGCCAGTGCGATCTGCGCTGGATCGACCGGGAATTCTTGCGTGAGTTCGCCTTCGGTCTTACGCAGCATCACGCCGAACGAATAAAAGCTGAGAATCAGTGACGGTTGCTCCGTCAGCGCCGTCGTCAGGGCGCGTCCATGCCAATTGTTGTGTAGAATCATTTTGAATTCCGATCTCCAAAGCAACATTTATCCGATCGGGGAAGTGGAGGTTCATCGTGCCGAAAGCAAAAGTACATATACGAGTGATTTGTGTTGATCCACCTGATACGGTCTCTGGTTTTCAAACCATGATCTTCGGATTGCAGGATAAAGATCATGAACTTTCAGCCGGCTATGAAATAACACCTGACAGGCGTTGTTATCCATTTTCAATTGATGTGGAACAGCACAAAGACGGTTTGCCCAATTTCACGGGTGCTTTCGCTCATGGAAGTCATAAAGACCGCTTTCTTTACCTGACCCAAAAAGAACTGCGAGACGACGGGGACTGGCACATCATCAAGCGGATAAAAATTTCACTTAAACCAATCACATGGGAACAGGTCGAGAGGGTTTTGGGTGATAAACTAAAACAGCTCGAAGTGATGGTCAGTGGTCAGGGATCAGCAACTGTGCCGTTGCTTGGCGCTGGTTGGGTTATCACCGACATTGATCCGGACGAGCCACTAATGAAATGACCAGTCTAAGCGCACTTTAGTTTCATTCACATTGTTTCGCTGTCGGCTTGCTAATTTGTAGATGAATTGAGCATTGTAGGTAAGGATTTCAAGTACGCCCGAGTTTTGATTAATCCATTTCAACCCGGCATAGACATCCCGCATAATTGCTTCTGCTTCTTCGATTAGTTCGATGGCGAAGGCGATATCATCGGGCGACCACGAGAGCGGCGGGTACTGCGCAAGCATTTCGTTCGTCTCGTCGGCAAGCGAATTTCCCGTGCATGAGAACAACCATCCAAACAGCCACCCGACCTGCCGCAGCGCCGGGTCATTCTGTTCATGCAGACTGGCGGCGATGGCGCGTCCGGCGGGATAGACGCAGTCGGGAATATCAACGCTGTAGCTTTCGCTTTCGGGGATGTCGATGCCGAATGGCGCGAGGATTGGCAGCAGATCGGCGTGGACGGCGTAGAAATCCGGGTCTTCGAGGTCAACACCGACGGCGTTCAGCGGAATGCCCCATCCGATGGTTTCGAGATCGTCGAGCGGGATGCCTTTGGCGGAGATCGCTTTGCAAAGCAGGCGATCCAGCTCGCGATACAAAGCACCCGCCCGCAGCCGCTCGACCGCTTCAGCGTAGATGTCGGGGAACGCGCTGCGCGTCACTTGCAAGGCGATGTAAAGCGGGTCGGTTTCGTAGTCGATCTCATGCTCCTCGAACTCACACCAGAACGGATCGAAGGTGGCGACGGCGGATGCCAGCAGCAGGAGCGGATCGCCAGTGAGCGCGACGGCGAGGTGTTGATAGGTGGCGTTGATGGCGTTCACAGCACGTACTCCACGATGCCGATTGTGCGAATGGGGATCGTGGTGAGTTGAGCCAACTGCCGCGCGGCTGACGCGCAGCGTCCGGTGTAGGCGACGATCTCCGTCACCGCCTCGACCAACTGCGCACGTGGGAT
>JBGSRB010000656.1:0-3191 GCA_041737735.1 Anaerolineae bacterium
CACCCGCATACAGGCTCGCCACGCGCTGCGCCACACTCGCCTGCTCGAACTGCTGCGGCACGACGATCAGCGGCACGGCGTGATACAACGCTTCATTGACGCTGTTCATGCCCCCATGCGTGATGAACGCATCGACGCGCGTCAGCAGTTCGAGCTGCGGCACGCTTGCCTGCGCGTAAAAGTTCGGCGGCAGTTCACCCAACATGGATAAATCCGTGCGCCCCGTCGCCATGACGAACTGCGCGTCATGATCGGCAAAAGCGCTGATGCACGCGCGGTAAAAGTCTAAATTGGTGTTGTGGATCGTTCCCAACGACACATACACCAGCTTGCGCGCGGGATCGAGCCACGCAAACGGAAACGCTGGCGCATCCGGGCGCGGCGCGATGGCGGGTCCCACGAAAGCATAATCCGCGCCAAATTGATCGCCGTGCGGCTGAAACAGGCGCGACGTAAACACCAGATTGCGCGCGCCCGTGTTGTTGAACGCGCTCGACGGATCACCCGCCACGCCGTGATCGCGCAGCACGCGCATGATCGTGCTGATATACGTCATGAACGTTGCCGGACTGCCGACCAATTCAGCCGCGATCCCCCGTTGATCCGACGTAGCGCCATCACTCCATGCAAACGTGGTGAACACGCCCATCGTCGGATAACCGCGCGTCTCAGCGGCGATCCGTCCCCACAGCGCCAGCGAGTCGAACACCACCAGATCGGGCTGTTCAGCGTCTAGTACCTGCTGACAAAACGGAATCAACGGCGCGCAAGCATCAACGATCATGTGTCCCGTCGCCATAATGCTGGTGGGCATGTTGTCATCGTTGATCATCAACGCATCTGGATAAACGCGAAAGTCCGCGCCCGTACCGCTGATCTTAGCCGCGAAATCCGGCGCGTTATACGCCAACACGGTCACGCCGCGATCCATTAAGGCGCGCAGCACAGGCAGCATCGGGTTCACATGACCATGCGCCGGCGTGCCGAAAAATACAATCTTCATGGCGGGTTGCGCCTCAATCAGCCGTTACTTTAAGTTAAACGATGCTTCCCACTCGTGCGCCAACAGTCCATATAAAATCAGATCGTGATACACGCCATCGCGCAGCAGCGCTTCACGCCACACGCCTTCGCGCTGAAAACCCAAGCGCTCATACAAGCGCTGCGCGTGCGCGTTATAGCTGAACACGTTGAGCTGCACGCGATGCAAATTGATCTCGTGGAACACAAAGCGCAGCACCAACAACATCGCCTCATACCCATACCCTTTACCGCGATGCGCGGCATCGCCAATGCCAATGGCAAGCCACGCCGAGCGATGATTCCAGCGAATTTCGTCGATCTCGATGTAGCCGATCATATCGTCGCTGTACAGCAGGCGAATGGCGAAGGCGTAAGCATGATCGCTGCTGCGGCTGGCGTCCTCAATCCAACGACGGATCGCGGCTTCCGAGCGCGGAAATGCCGGGCTGCTCTGGAACATGCGCGCGAAGTCGCCATCGTCATACCAGCGCGTTACGGTGGCAACATCATCAGGACGCAGCGCGGTCAAGCGCACGCGCTCACCATAAAACAGATTATTGTCTGCCATGCTTAAGCCTCTTTCCGCGCGCGGCGCGCGATCAACCAACCCACATAGATTATTGCGCCAACGCCGAATGCCAGCAACAAAAAGAACGGCGGCGCACCTGCGATCCGTTCGGCGGCTTGTCGCAGCGTGAGATCGCACGTCGCCGCCGGATCATGCACGCCAATAATCGTCTGATCTTGATAACGCACGATCACGCGCGGCGGGTGCAGCGCATCATCCACCGTGAAACTGATCGGCAGGCTCAGATCAAGCCCTAGCCACACATCATCGGCGCGCAGCACCGCCACCGCCGCGCACGCGCCCGGCTGATCCTCAAACCAAGCGGGCTGCGGCGTGCTGAACCAATACCACGCGAAATTCAGCACGATCAGCAGCAGCAGCGGCGTCAACAGCCGCGTGAATTGTCGTCGCATCACGCCGCCCCATCATCCCATAAACCCCACAAGCCCACCACGCCAAACGCCACGCTGTAAATCGCCAGATAGCCGAACAGCGCGGGCGCGAGCTGCGCGGCGATCAACGCGCCCCATGCGGTATACGCGCACAGCGCCAACTCGATCAGCACATCCGAACGCGAACGCAGGTGATACTTCACGCGCCCCGTGCCGTTATACTTCGGCGTGCGCTCGAACACGCTGCCCGCGCTGACCAAGCCGCGCAGCGCACCACGTGCATTGCTCCACGCCATGCCCATGCCCACGATCACCAGCGGCAGCATACCAATGCCGACGCGCTTCAGCCAGTCGTGATACAGCGCGCGCTGGCTGAACACGAACACCAGCGGCGGAAACACACCGAGCGCCCCGACCACGCCCAGAGGCAAGCGCTGCAATTCCCCCATGATCAGCAGCGGCGGCGCCAACAGCAGCAGCAGCATGATCAGCGGATGCACCAAGTATTGACACAAATGCAGCGTCGCCATCAAGCGCTGTGCCAGCGTAAAACGTGGATGCTGCCACACCGGTTTGATCAGCAGCGCGAAACAGCGCGATCCGCCATTTGCCCAACGCCGCTGTTGGCGTTGATAGGCGATGATGCGCGGCGGCACTTCACCGGGGACGACGATCTCCGGCAGGAACAGCAAACGCCAGCCGCGTAACTGCGCGCGATAACTCAAATCCATGTCTTCCGTCAGCGTGCGATCCAGCCAACCGCCGCTGTCATGGATGGCACTCACGCGCCACACGCCGCCCGTTCCGTTGAAGTTCATCAACAAACCGCCGCGATTGCGCGCCACCTGCTCGACCATGAAATGCCCGTCGATTGCCAGCGATAACGCGCGCGTCAGCAAATTTTGCTTGCTGTTCAGGTGTCCCCAACGCCCCTGCACCAGCGCCAATTGCGGATCGCACATCAAATGCGGGATCGTGCGCTTGAGAAAATCACGCGGTGGAACGAAGTCCGCATCGAACACAGCGGCATAATCCGCGTCAGTCAGCGTTAAGCCATACGCCAACGCCCCCGCTTTGAATCCGTCGCGCTCAGCCCGCCGAATATGCGTGATCGGCACACCGCGCGCCCGCAGCGCCGCCACCTGCGCCGCGATGATCGCCTGCGTGTCGTCGCTGCTGTCGTCCAGCACCTGAATCGTCAGCTTAGC
>JBGSRB010000672.1:0-16393 GCA_041737735.1 Anaerolineae bacterium
GTCGCGCAGCGCGGCGCGCAAACGGGCGCGATCCAGCTTGAGCGCGATGTTGGCGCGGCGGGCGCTGTCCTCAAGGCGGTCGAGATGCGCGTCGAATTTCAGCACACCGAAGGTGTTATACGTGTTGGTGACCGTATACACGCCGTCGCGCGGTTCGTGCTGCGCGGCATCTGCTAGCGAGTCGGCGGTGTAGGGCGCGGTTTGCGCGCCAGCGGGCGTCAAAATGCGGATCAGGCAGGGTGACATGAACGGGTGCTGCTCCTTAGTGGTTGTAGGTGCTATTCATTGTAGCGAATGTCGCGCCTATGGGGGATGTGGCGCCTATGGGGATGTGGGAGCGGTGTAGGGACTTGGCACGCCAAGCCCCTACCTACAATGCGTCTTGAGCGAGACTCTAGCCTACGGACACGACTGCAACAGCGCTACGAACGTCTGGAAATCGCCTTGATCTTCCGCGGGAATGAACGGCAGCAGCGTGCTTAACAGTTCCAGATATTCGCCGCGACTGGTGCCGCTTTCCGCCAACACTTGATCGAAGAATGGGCAGAAGAAGTCGAGATCAATATCACTAAAATCGCCCATCTCACCACCCATGCCGGGCAGACCACCGCCGAAATCGAAATCGCCGCCGGGGGTCAGCGCATCTTCATCAGCGGGCGGCGCGATGGTGATCTCGCGCGGCAGTACTTGCACGGGCAAGGTTTGCAGCATTTCAGCGTCGTAGGGCTGCGGATCACTGGGCGCGCCAATTGCGCTCAAAATCTCATCCAGCGGAATCGTGACTTCTGCGCCCGCTGGCACGGTGACAGTCACGCCGTCCGCTGTGATTGCGCCTTCACCCTCGATCACGCTCACGGTCATGTCCGCGCCCGGCTGCGCCTGCAAGTAAGCGGTCGATCCGAGTTGAATATCGACATCGTTCGCGCGTATATTGATCATGCCCGCGCCTTCGGGCGTTTGGATCAGGATGCCGTCGGCGGGCGCTTCGGCGCAGGTCGTCCCGGTGATGCCCGTGCGGAAATAGAAGGCTTGCATGGGGGCTAACGGCACTTCTTGATCGCTGGCTTCGACCACGCTCAGCGTATCGACCGCATCCTCCGTCGTGACCAGCGGCGTGGACACCCACCCCAGCGCGTTACTCTCAGGAATTTGAATCCGCAACCAGGACGCATCGGCGTTACGTCCGTTGGCGATCACAAGTTCGCCCGTTGTCAGTGATCCGGCGACGGCGAAATTGGTCGAGGGTCCCGTGCGAACATTGATCGCGCCCGTGGATGTGGCTTCGATTGTGGTCAGCGCTTCGGTCGGTTCGACCGCGTTCTCGATCTCGACATCGCCAAACAGCAAAAAGGTGACATTCTGACCCGGCAGCGCGTCGGGCAGGTTGGCTTGCAAGCGCATCAGCGCGATGCCCCACGTATTCGCCACTTCGTCCAGCGCGCTTAAGCGCAGGCTTTGCACATCCGCGACATTGGCGACATCCCCCGCCTGATCGAACGTGAAATTTTCTGCATCCGCGCGCGCGGTCGCCGTCAGATCGACGTAGCCATAACATGCTTGGTTGCGTCCAGCGGCGGCGCAACCCTCTTCAACACTACTCAACGCTTGTTCGACCAGCGGCGCGCAGGTGGAGTCTTGCGCGGTGGCGGTCGTTACGCTTAAAACCAAACCAAATAACAGTAACGCGATTAGGCGTAACCCATACATCGTTTTGTTGTACTCCATAGTTAAATGTGGGAATTAGAGGCGTTGTATCCGCGCCTATAATCAAAATCGTAATGCAAATTGCGTTGCTGTAAATAGACCAATGGTACAGCGGTGGATAAGCGTAGACAAGGCAACCGCTGCTCTTGAAGTGAGAAATTATTAAATGTTTAGGGGAGATTTTCAGTTGGGCAATTCACAAAAATAGGGTTTCTGTGTTAAAATATTGAAGTTTAATGCGCGGGCGCTTGCGCGCTCTGGAAACGATTTCGTCCGCTGTATGATCCGAACTTCAAGGAGGTCAACGCGAACCGATCGCGTCACGGGAACGCCGAGACGTTGAACACCTTTGCTCTGTGTGGGGTGGCTTCATCGCCGCCACGAGTATTAGAAAGGTAGCAGGCAAAACCCGTCGTGTTACAAGAACTCATGAATCGAGCCGACCAGCGCGGTTTCGTAACCCTAGAAGATGTTCTCGAAGTGCTGGACGAGGAGGGCGATGACAACGCCCTAGAGACGATCCTATACGAACTCGACGAGTTAGGTATCGAGTTTCGGCAGGACAGTGACGCCCATGATCCGCTGGCGTTGTCAGAAGATAACGAACCTGAATTTGAACCGGATGAGATGCTGCAAGACCCGACCGTTGGCGACATCAACGCGGTTTCCGCCGATGATCCGGTGGGGTTGTACTTCCGGCAGATGGCGCAAGAACCGCTGCTGACCGCCCGCGATGAGGTTGATCTCGCCAAGCGCATCGAGTTGGGTGTGCAGGCGCGCGAAACCCTGTCGCGCATTGTGCCGCAGCGCGAACTTTACACCGACTCATGGTTTGTGCAGCTTGAACGCCTGATCAATGACGGACAAGCCGCGCGCGAGCATCTCGGTCGCGCCAACACGCGCCTCGTTGTCAGCATCGCCAAGCGTTACATGGGGCAAGGCTTACCGTTCCCCGACTTGATCCAAGAGGGTAACGTGGGCTTGATGCGCGCGGTCGATAAATACGACTACAAGCGCGGCAATCGCTTCAGCACCTATGCAACATGGTGGATTCGCCAAGCGATCACACGCGCGCTGGCGCAGAAAACGCGCACAATCCGCATTCCGCTGCACATGACCGAACGCATCCGCCAGATGTACCGCATCGCGCAGTCGCTTGAACAATCGCTCGGTCGGCGTCCTTCGCCTGAAGAAATCGCCCTCGAGATGGAAATGCCCGCCGACACGATCCGCGGCATGATGGATGCCAGTCAGCACGCCATCGCGCTCGAGCGTCCGGTTGGGGATGATGGCGACAGCGAATTTGGCGACTTCATCGAAGACCAAGACTCACCCAGTCCCGTTGAATCCGCCACGCAACACCTTCTGCAAGAAACCATCGAAGAAGTCTTAAACGAACTCACGCCGCGTCAAAGCCACATTCTGCGGCTGCGTTTCGGCTTGGGCGGCGGCGAACCGCACACGCTCGAAGAAATCGCCAATAAATTTGGTTTGAGCCGTGAGCGGATCCGTCAACTGGAGAAGGAAGCGCTGCGCCGCCTGCGGCATCCGCGTTTGGCGCACAACCTGCGCGATTATCTGGGCTAGGCAACGCGCAGCTACAACCGCATAATTTCCCTGCACAAAGACCGGGCTAAATGCCCGGTTTTGCATCTTACCCCGCACAATTGCACTGCAATATGGTGCGCTCAGGCGCGATTCTGTAAAATACACGATGATATGAGCAAACAGCGCCTATATAGCCGCGCCCACTACCCAAAGGACGCCCAATGAGCAAAGCTCGCATTCTCGTCGTCGAAGACAACCTAGATAACAAGATGCTCATCGGTGATTTCCTCACGCTTCTGGGCTACGACTTGATTTACGCGCAGGATGGCGAACAAGCCATTGCTCAAGCTGCCGCTGAACAACCCGACTTAATTCTCATGGATTTATCGCTGCCGCTGCTCGATGGTTGGGAAGCCACCCGCGCGATCCGCGCCAACCCGGATTTGCCGCAGATGCCGATCATCGCGCTGACCGCCCACGCCATGATCGGAGATCGGGAACGCGCGCTGGCAGCCGGTTGTAACGATTACGTGTCTAAACCAATTGATTTTAAGGAATTAACGGGCAAATTGCGTCACTTTCTAGCTTGATGCCCGTCCCATAACAGAGGACAAACGCCACCATGCGCGTGCTTGTGGTTGATGATAATGCCAATGGCAGACAGCTTGCTGCTGATATTCTGCAAACGCTCAACGTCGAGATCGTGCTGGCAGCCAGCGGCTTTGAAGCGCTTGAACGTGTGGAAGCCACGCCGCCCGATCTGATCCTGCTGGATGTCAACATGCCGGGCATGACGGGCTTTGAAGTGCTGGCGCGTTTGAAAGCCGACCCGCGTCATCAAACGATCCCGGTGGTGATGCTGACCGCGCAAGACGACATCGACAGCCGCGTGCAGGGCTTAAAATTAGGCGCGGACGATTACCTGCCCAAGCCTTTCAGCCCGCGCGAATTGATCGAGCGCGTGCGCACCCGCCTGCGCGCCAAAGTCGAAAACGACGATTTGCGCCAGCAGCAAACGATGATCCGCACCACGTTCGCGCGGTTCGTCGCGCCGGAAGTGGTCGAGCGCCTGCTTGAAGACCCGACACGGGTCGAGTTGGGCGGCAAGCTCCAGTTGGTCACGGTGTTGTTCAGCGATCTACAAGGCTTCACGACGCTTTCCGAGCAAACGCCGCCCGAAACGCTGTTGGGCATCCTCAACAGTTATCATACGGTGGTGGTGGGCATCATTCGGCAGAACGGCGGCACGATTGACAAGTTCATCGGTGATGGCGTGATGGCACTGTACAACACACCGCTTGAACAAGACGACCATGCGCTGCGGGCTGTGCGAACCGCGCTCGATATTCGCCGCGAGTTGGTCGCGTTTCAAGCCACGCTCGACGCGCCGTTCCGGATGCCCATCAATTTTGGGATTCACACGGGCATGGCGGTGGTGGGCAACGTGGGTGCGCCCGACATCATGAATTATTCGGCGGTGGGCGATACGATCAACACGGCGGCGCGTTTGCAGGCGGTCAGCACCAGCGGACAAATTCTGATCAGCGGCGCGACCTATGCCGCGCTCAACAGCGCCACCGTGACGGCGCGGGCGGTCGGTGCGCTCAAACTGCGCGGACGCGCCGAGCGCGTCGAAGCCTACGAAGTCACTGATCTGCACACGTCCGTTTAGCGTCCTACGGACACGGCACGGCGATCAAACGCGCGCGCCCGAATCCGCCCACTGCGTCGCACGGCACGCGAAAGGCGATGCGATTGTCATCCAGCGCGATGAAGTCGGTCACGTCGGCGCTGAACGGCGCATCGATCACGCCGAAATCGCGCCCATTGAGATAAAGCGTGGTGGGGGCGGGCAGCGCGTCGATGTGCAGCGTGTAATTCACGCATACATCTTGAAGCGGCAGATCGAAGCGCCGCTGTAAATAAGCCGACCAGCCTTCGACCATACGCGCGTCGAAACGCCACGCCGTCAGCGAGGGAATAGGATGGCTGTCCATAAATTCGTACAGGCTTGGCTCATGCTCGTAGTAATCGCACAACCAGCCCGAATCCAGTGAGATTTCCGCATTATTCAGCATAAGCGTGAGTATAACACGACGCATCTGGCGCCGTGCAAACGACTTAACTTACAATGTGATGAGAGGTCGTTATTTTTACCCATGCCAGCAGAGGAAAACTTCAATGAAACGCAAGGGCAATTCCAAGATCGCTAACGGCGCGCAGCTTGCGCGCCAAAGTTGGGACGCATTGCGCGCTAACCCGCAATTGATGATCTTTCCGGCGGTGTCGCTGGTGGCAACGCTGATCATCTCGCTGCTGTATCTGGGCGTGGTGTTCGGCTTCGAGGTGTTTATGGTGCTGCCGAACGGCGAAACGGAAGTCAACAATGTTCTCGCCTTCATCATCACCTTCATCTACTATCTCGTGCTGTACACCGTGATCATCTTCTCGAACGTGGCGCTCGTCGGCGTGGTCATGAAGCTGCTGCGCGGGGAAACCGCCACCGTGCAGGATGGCATCGCCATCGCGCAGGCGCGCATCGGCAAGATTCTCGTCTACGCGCTGATCTCAGCGACGGTCGGCATGATCGCGCGCGGCATCGCCCAAGCGGGGCGCGAGTCCAATAATGTGGTGATTGCCATCATTACCGCGATCATCGGTGGGATATTGCAAGGCGCGTGGAATCTGCTGGTGTTCTTCGCCATTCCTGTTCTGGTGATTGAGGATGTCAGCGTCATGGATTCGTTCAAGCGCAGTTTCGAGATTTTCAAACGCACATGGGGCGAAGGCTTCATCGGCAGCACGGCGATCAGCATCATCGGCTGCTTGGCAACGTTGGCGATTTTGGTGGTCGGCGGCGGCTTGATCATGCTGGCGGTCGCGTCGGAATCGGTCGCGCTGATTGTGCTGTCGGTGCTGCTGGTGGTGGTGGCGTTCGTGGGCGTGGGTTTGGTCAACAGCGCCATCAATGGCGTGTTTCAGGCGTCGCTGTATCAATATGCGACCACCGGCGAAGCGGGTTTGTTCATCGACACCGAACTGGCGCGCAATGCCTTCGGCACGGGTGAACAACCGAGCGCAGCTTAAGCAATGCTTCAGGGGCAGACCCATCGATCTGCCCCTACGATCATCCCCTCGTAACATTTCCCCTTGTGACGTTCATGTGACGTTTCGTATAATAAACCTGTAGCATGGGGAAATGGCGGAATTGGCAGACGCGCATGACTTAGGATCATGTGTCGCAAGACGTGAGGGTTCGAGTCCCTCTTTCCCCACCACGCTTTCACCCTTTTCTTGTGTGTTTCTTATGCGGCGCGTGCGTCGCTAATGCTATAATATTCGTCACCAGCGCACCGCAGCGCTAAAGGATCAACGCTCTTGAATATTCAAATTGAACGTCGTGAAGACCACACCGCTAAACTGGTTGTCGAAGTTGACGCCGAACGGCTCGATCAAGCCAAGCGTGAAGCCGCACGCGCCCTTTCGACGAAAGTCAACATTCCGGGCTTTCGCAAAGGCAAAGCGCCCTATCGCATGTTGGTGAATTACATCGGTGAAGAGTACATCACCGAAGAAGCCATCGAAAAGCTGAGCGAAAAGATGTATCCGGAAATCATCGATCAGGTTGATTTCCAGCCGTACAGCTCCGGCGTTCTCAACGATTATGACGTGACGCAGGAAACGCCTACGCTCACGTTCGTTGTGCCGTTAGCGCCCGAAGTCGATCTCGTCAATTATCGCGATACGCGCGTGGATTACGAAGCGCCCGCCGTCACCGAAGACATGATCGAGCAAGCGCTGCGTAATTTGCGTGAAGAACACGCGGTTGTGGAAGACAGCCAGCACGCCGCCCGCTTGGGCGACCGTGTGACCTTCGACATTCACAGCTTTTTCATCGAAGAAGCTGAGGAAGCCGTTGCCGATGAAGCAGCCGAATCCGAAGTTGTGGATGCAGCCGACGCCGAACTGGAAGACGCTGATCCAGACGACATCGAACATTATGTCGATCCCACGCGCGGCGATCCGTACATTCACGAGCATGACATGCGTGTGCTGCTCAATGACGATGACGAACTGCTGCCCGGCTTCAACGATAACCTCGCGGGCGCGAATATCGGGGATACGCTCACCTTCACGCTGACCATTCCCGATGATGCTGAAGCCTACGAAGCCGATGAAATCGGGCGTACCGTCGAGTTCATCATCGATCTGAAGAAGGTCGAAAACATCACGCTGCCCGAACTCAACGACGAACTCGCCGCGCGCGCCACCGCCGAGGAAGAAACCCCGCTGACGCTGCTCGAACTGCGCGTGCGCATCCGTGAGAATCTCGAACGCATGACCAGCACCGAATATGACAACAGCTATGCGCGCCGCGCGCTCGATTCTGTGATCGAGCAAGCTGTGATCAACTTCCCTGAAGCGATTGTCGTTGATGAAGTCAACGCGCTGCTGCAAGACCTTGACCAGCGCCTACGCAATCAGAACTTTACGCTCGAAGACTACATGAAGATTTACGGCAAATCGATTGACGACATGTACACCGATTACCGCGATACCGCTGTGTTGCGCGTCAAGCGTGGGCTGGTGCTGCGCGAATTGGTGCAAGCCGAGCAAGTCAAAGTGCAAGATGCCGACATCGACGCCGAGATCGCGCGGCTTGCTGAATCGTTCGGCGCTGAAGAACAGCAGGAACAATTCCGCCAAATGTTCGCGCAGCAACCCAGTATGCGCGCCTCCATGCAAGATGATCTGTTGATGAACAAAGTCATGGAGCGCGTCGCCGAGATCGCCAAAGGCACAGCGCCCGAACTGACCGCGCCTGTTGAAAACACACCTGCTGAAAGCGCGCCTGCTGAAAGCATGCCCGCCGACGCGGACACTGATAACGCCAATTCCCCGGCAGCGGATCAACCGCCCGCCGCAAATGATGAAACCGATTCTACAGAGGAGACTGCCTAAATGTTCCCGCAAAACGTCATTCCGATGGTGATCGAGCAGGGCAGTCGGGGCGAACGCGCCTACGACATTTATTCGCTTCTGCTCAAAGAGCGTATTGTTATGCTTGGCACGCCGATCAACGACCAGATTGCCAATTTGATCGTGGCGCAGTTGTTGTTCCTGCAAAGCCAAGACCCGGAACGTCAAATTCAGATGTTCATCAACTCGCCCGGCGGCGTGATCTACAGCGGCTTGGCAATCTATGACACCATGCAGCAGATCACCGCGCCCGTCAGCACGACGGCGGTCGGCATCACCGCCAGCTTTGGCACCGTGGTGCTAACAGCAGGCACGAAGGGCTTGCGTTATGCGCTGCCCAACGCCACCGTCCATCTGCATCAACCGCTCGGCGGCGCGCAGGGGCAAGCGTCGGACATTGTGATCGCTGCCAACGAGATCATGCGCTTGAAAGACCGTCTCAACGAGATTTTCGTCTATCACACGGGTAAAGAGCGCGACGTGATCGAGCGCGACACCGACCGCGATATTTATTTCAGCGCGCCGCAAGCCGTCGAATATGGCTTGATCGACTCGGTGCTGACCAGCGCCAAGTTACCCGAAGCGCTGGCGTCAGGAGCAAACGGGAAGTGACATTCCCCCCACCTACCAACAATCACCAACGCTGCTCGTTTTGCCGTCGTGGGCATGATGAAGTCGAGCGCTTGATCGCAGGTCCCGATGGCGTGTTCATCTGCGACAACTGCGTTGAGCTGTGCCGCCGCATCCTCTACGATGAGGGCATCGGCACGCAACCGGAACACGACGATGTGGAATTTGAGCTGGAACATCTGCCGTCGCCGCGCGCACTGATGGCGCATCTCGATGAGTACGTGATCGGGCAGGAATACGCCAAGCGCGTGCTGAGTGTGGCGGTCTATAACCACTACAAGCGCATCCGCAGCGGTGGCGCGGCGAACGGCGTCGAACTGGATAAAAGCAACATCCTGATCGTGGGTCCCACGGGCAGCGGCAAAACGCTGCTGGCGCAAACGCTGGCGCGCATTCTCGATGTGCCGTTCTGCATCGCGGATGCGACCTCGCTGACCGAAGCGGGTTACGTCGGTGAGGATGTCGAGAACATCCTGCTGCGCCTGATCCAAGCGGCGGATGGCGACATCGCCCGCGCGGAACGCGGCATCGTCTACATCGACGAAATCGACAAGATCACGCGCAAATCGAACGATAACCCGTCGATCACGCGCGATGTGTCGGGCGAGGGCGTGCAGCAAGCGCTGCTCAAGATCATCGAAGGCACGCTGGCTAATGTGCCGCCGCAAGGCGGACGCAAACACCCGCATCAAGAGTTCTTACAGGTCGATACGACTAACATCCTGTTCATCTGCGGCGGGACGTTCGCGGGCATTGATGAAGACATCGCCAAGCGTGTGGGCGGTCGCGGCTTGCTCGGCTTCCAAGCCACGCAGGACGATGATCAGCCGCGCGTGAATATGAGTGACAAAAGCGCGCTGCTGCGCCGCGTCAGCCCGGAGGACTTGATCAAGTTCGGGTTGATTCCGGAGTTTGTCGGACGCTTGCCCGTGTTGGTCAGCGTCGATTCGCTGGATCGCGCGGCGCTCATGCGGATTTTGATCGAGCCGAAGAACGCGCTGGTCAAGCAGTATGAACAATTGCTCGCGCTCGACGGCTTGACGCTCGAATTTGACGACTCGGCGCTCGGCGCGGCGGCAGATTTAGCGCTCAAGCGCGGCACAGGCGCGCGCGGCTTGCGCTCGATCATCGAGAGTCGCCTGCTCGATGTGATGTTTGAAGCGCCGGGGCGCACCGACATCGAGCGCGTCGTGATCGATGCTGCGGTCGTCAACGGCGATATGCGCCCGCATATCTACACCACCGCCAATCGTCTGCTTGAATGGACTGAAGGCGGCAAGCTGACCGACGCGGCGTAAATACGTTGTGTTCACCTAAGCAAAGGGGCGATCCACCATTTGGATCGCCCCTTTTTTGTTTTCATGCAGCCGACCGCGCGGATCAATCGCGGCGCGACCAATGACGATTTTCCGGCACATACACCCAACCCGTGGGCGTGTTCGGTTCGCACGACGCCGGAATCATGTTCGCATCAGTCGGGTTAAACAAAATTTCCACGCGCCGCCCGCTCACGATCTGAATAAAGTTGCTCAGCACGAGGCGCGCTTCCTGTTCGGCGCGCGTCAAAATGCCGCCTTCGACCGCATCATCACGAAAGTCGATCAGTGACGTGTAACTCGCCAGCAAGCGCGCCTCATCCCAATCGACATCGCACGTCGTGAACGAGCGATCATACTGGCGGATGTAATCGACGCGGCAGCTTGTCAACTGGGGCGCCGGCAGGATCAGCGTGTAGGTGTCGGTGGCGGCGTTGTAACCGAGACTATTTTCCGTGATTTGCGTCAGGTCGATGCCCGCTTCGATGGTTCCTTGCGCCACGTGCCGCGCCTGATGTCCGCAGGCGTTCAGCGCGCCCTGTCCCACGCTCACAGCAATATCGGCTTGGGCAAGTTGCGCGCTTACGCTGATCAACTGACCAAGCGGCTGAATCCCCTGCACAATCGTCTGGGTGCTGATCACGGAAGCGACCGAAGGCGGCGCAGTATATGCACCGAGCGCCCCGCCGACACCACCGAGCAGCGCCCCGACGCTGGTCACGCCGAGCAGCACCAGCACGGCGGGGATCAGCAGCGTAAGCACGACACACGCGAAGATGCCACCGAGAATCCATAAACACCCGCGATTACCGCTTGTGCGGACGGGCGTTGGCGGGGGCGAACTGGTATCCGGCGGAATGACGATCAGATCGTTGTGTGGTTGGGACATGCGTTCCTGTGGCTGATATGTGGGCATCAATGTCGAGTATACGCGCAAACGGCGCAAAAGGTTGCAGCGCAGGTGGTTCCGGGGGAGGCGGTCTAGCGCATCAAATTTACTGAAAAGCTCATAGCTGATTGTCGATCAAGAGGCACACTGATCGCTATACAGATTGCACAGGCATTAAGTCGAATTTAGGTCGATCTTGAGCTGCTGTCGGGCGACTTGACTTCCAATGTGAACACGATTACAGCACGCGGCTGATCATCCACATCCACACCCGGCATGATTTCGTGCGAACGATAGATCATCTCATGGACATAGCGCACATGACTAGCGTGCGCAGCCTCGAACAGGTAGATTGCCTTGCCGTCCGCCACGTGATCACGGATCGCACGGTTGCCGCGTATGAAGGTCATGTCGCCGCGCTGTCCTTCGCCTGTATAGTGAAACGTGCTATTGGACTGCCAACTGTCCTTATAGCCATATTGTTCGCCGGAGTCGGCGGTGAAAATCATGATGAACGGGTGGTTCGCGGGCGTGCTAATCCCACCCTGCGGCTGTCCGCCATACAGCGTATGCAGGTCGCGGCGGCGGTAGATTTCTCCAATGTTGAACATGATGATTTTCCTCGCATGGACTGGGTACGAAAAGAGGAAACCTTGATGTGAATTTCCACTCGCCTAGCATCTGGGATAATTGTAATAAACCCAAACATCTCAAGAGTCTGAATATCTTCGATTATATCCACTGTGTTACGTTTGCTCAACGCGCAAAACTGGACTGCCCCACCATTTGGGGGTCAGTCCAGAGTAACCTTACCCCCGATTAAACAGACGGTGGGTCACTTTTTCAAAGCATCGGGGGACGTGTAGCAGAGTCGAACATTCGGTCGAAGAAACAGCCGCGCTCTTTCTGCACAGGATCACATTGCCTCAGCGTGAATGTCTCACGCGCTTCATGATGAACTCAGCATAATTTTGGCTTTTGCGGTGAAAGGGAGAAGATGATCCCCCTCCCCGCATCAGCGAATTTGACGGTTCGTTGGGTTCGGAAAGGAAATGATAATGACGCGCTCGTTCGTGTTCGTGTTCACCAATCACAAAGGGGGCGTCGGCAAATCGACATCCGCCACCAACATCGCGCTCGGCATGGTCAACGTGCTGCGCCGCGCCCATGCGTCCAATTGTCGAGTGTTGCTCATCGACACTGACTCGCAGGGTCACGCTTCGCTGGTGACAACGGGTAGGAAAGACTACGGCACGGATGACAGCCTCTATACTATGCTGATAACCGACCGCGCCAATGCTCCGCAAATCTTGCGCAATTACATCGTGCCAAGTCAGCGGGATGCGGAGCTGCTCCTCCTCAAGCAGAAGGTCGAAGACGAGGCTGAAGCTATCGTCCACAATCTGAGCGAATAAGCGCGGCACAAGTGGTCACAAGAGGGAGAATTTTGAACAGGGCTGCCCGTTTTATTGCAATGTGTTTGCAAGTATGTATTATGGCAGTAAAATTCAGATCGATAGATGTAATACGATAATTTTTTCACAAACTTTTCACAAGCGATGGCTTCGTTCCCCTATATGATAAATCACGGCAATTTAAGCCAATCAAACACTGCCGCCGCTTACGCGCTGTAAAGGTAATACCTCTATGCCGATTCGCACCAAATTCCTCATCGCATTTTCCTTGATTGTTGCTCCCCTGATCCTCTTAGCGACGATCGCCATACTCACTACACTCAACACGGCTGACCGAGCAAGTGGAGTGCAGGCGCGCACCCAGACGGTGGCGGTACTCTTCGAGTTAGAAGCGGCGCTCAGTAAGTTTATTCAGGAACACCTCTCTCTATCAGCCGCAATTCACGTTTTTCCGGAAACCGATAGTACAGGCAGCGTCAGCGAGTTTGCTGAGGAAGAACTCGAAGAACTTGAAGAGGCGAATGAGGAGATCACTACTTTTCTCGCTGCATTTGCCGAACTCCACACGGCAGCCAATGGAGCGCCGGAGGTGATCGAAAACCTGACGAGCGCTTATGAGGGATTACGGCAGCAAGGGGCGCTGCTTCTAGAAACTGCCGAAAATGAAGACGGCGCGGCGTACTCGCAAGCCTTGGTTGCGCTAGAACCCTTTGAAGATGCTGTTGAAGCGGCGCTTGATGATGCGTTGGTGCCGCAGCTTGCAGCCCAAAACGAACTTACGGGCGTAATGTCGCAGAACGCTGCCGTCAGCATGGTTGCCGCACCGCTGATCTTTCTCATCGTGATCAGCATTATCTTCATCGTCGGCATGCGTTTCACGCGATCGGTTGTTTTGCCGGCACGCCAACTGCAGAACGCCGCCGAAGCTCTCCAGACGGGCAACTATGCGTATCGCTCACCTGATCTTGGGCGCGACGAGCTTGGAAAGGTGGCAGAGACGTTTAACCAGATGGCGGAAGCGGTGCAAGAGCGCGACCGCTCACTTACCGACATCAACACGAACCTCGAAAAGCGCGTCGAAGAACGCACGTTCGAAGTGCGCCGCGCGCTGGCGCTGGTTGAAGAATCTTCGCGCCTCAAATCGCAGTTTCTCGCCAATATGTCGCACGAACTTCGCACCCCACTGAACGCGATCATCGGTTTCACAGGCATCATGATGGCAGGGATGGCGGGTGAAGTCGACGACGACGCGCGCCATATGATCAGCCGCGTACAGGCAAACAGCGAACGACTGCTCGGTTTGATCGACAGCGTGCTTGACTTAGCGAAGATCGAAGCGGGACGGATCGAAATCATGTATGCGCCTATGTCGCCACGAACGCTGGCGGAACGCTGGCAATCTGAGACCGAAGTGTTGGCACAGGCGAAAAACCTAACGCTTGATCTGAGCGTTGATCCAGCGCTCCCCGAAATGCTGATGGGCGACGATGACCGGTTGACTCAAATCGCTGTCAATTTGCTTTCTAACGCCATTAAGTTCACCGATCTGGGCGGAGTCAAACTGAGCGTCGGCAAGAGCGGCGATACATGGACGATTTCGGTGAGTGATACAGGCGTCGGTATTCCGCCGCACGCGCTCAATTATATCTTTGACGAATTCCGCCAAGTGGACGGATCGACCATGCGCATGTACGGCGGCACAGGGTTGGGGTTTTCGATTGCGCGCCGCCTTACGTTGATGATGAATGGCACGATCCGCGTGACCAGTGACCTCGGCAAAGGCAGCACATTTACGGTGTCGCTTCCCCTTAAATTGGTAACAGCGTCACAATCTGAGCCTATCGTCGCCTAATGGAAGCGAGAATACTCATCATGCCTATTGAAATTCGACGCGATGTACTCAAGGATTGGAACATCCTGGTTGTGGAAGATGAATTGGACAGCCTAGAGGTTGCCGAGCGTATTCTGCGCTTTTACGGGGCGATCGTACACACAGCGGCGAACGGGCGTGAAGGGCTTGAGACCGCGCGGAAAATTCACCCCAAATTCATCATCTCTGATCTTTCGATGCCGGTGATGGATGGTTGGGAAATGCTGTACGAACTTAAGCAGGATCGCACAACGATCGCTATACCCGTGATCGCGCTAACCGCCCATGCCATGAAGGGTGACCGTGAACGGGCAATTAGCGCAGGCTTTCACAATTACCTGACCAAGCCGCTGACCCCGGCAACATTTATGCGCGACTTGCTGGCTCTGCTCGATAATATCCCTGAGATTGCGCTTGCGTTGCAAGCCCCCTAAGGAACGAAAACATGACGGATCAACGAATTCTCGTCGTCGAAGACGACAGCGACGGTCAAGAAGTCGTCGCACGGATGTTGCGCTTTCACCGGCTCGAATTTGACGTGGTAGGCACGGCAGAAGAAGCACTCGATGCGCTCGGTCAAGCTCATTACAGCGCGGCGATCATCGATCTCGCGCTGCCGGGGATGGATGGTTGGGCGCTGCTTCACAACATTCAGATCAACGCTGCAACCGCGCATATGAATTGCGTCGCGGTGACAGCGTTTCATTCTGCCGAAGTTGCTACCAAAGCGATTGAAGTTGGCTTTAAGGCATACTTCGCCAAGCCGCTCGAAACCACCTCGTTTGTGCGCGAACTTCAGCGCGTCATCGGGTAAAGTTCGCCGCGCCTCTGCTCTCATCCCGTGAATTGGGGCGTTTGAGCGATGCACATGCCGCCGAGACCGAGGAACAGATCAGTCAAGGCAAGGCGTTAAGCGAGCGCGAAGAAGTCGTTTTGAAGGCGCTGGAAATCAGGATGCTGGGAACGCAGGCTCAGTTTGGATCAAAGCGGCACGCCTGATGGGGCAGTCGATCGAGAAGATGGGTGACGCGGAGTGGATCGGTCATATACTTAACCGGCTGCACCTAGTAGACGAAGCGAGGCGCAAGCGCAGCATGGAGGGCATGAGTTACGCCGTCAAGCCGCTCGATGTGCTGAGTATAATGCACCGCTGCGAGGTTGCGGTTGTTTACGAAAGTCGCTGAAAAACCGTTCCAACCATTCATAACCCTATATACCGTTCATCTTTTAGGGAAAAACACGCAAGGGTATATAGGGTCATTGCCATAATCGGTGGAGGTTGATGATATATTTGCCCTACGGCGTTAATGAAAATGGGGCATCTCGTTATGTATCAATCAAGCAGGACGCGGGCGGACATCGTTGCAGTGTCCATACTGTGTCGTTAGATTAATCGCTCGCAAAGGAAAGCAGTTTGCCCCGCATTTCGCACATGATGGTGCAACCCGCCGTTATGTGAAACCATTGCACTTCGCGTTTTGGTTACAGTTTCCAAACAAAAGGCGCCTCCAAGAAGCAGGCGCTTTTATGTGTGGAATTAGTGGACGGTTCTGTGAATAGGCTGTTCCTCGCTCGCAACCTGCTAAGCCATTGACCGAAAGTGATCCAACAACTTGAGCCGGGTGGGATGAGCAAACGTATTCTGGTTTTTCAGGACTTCAGCGACGGAATGCTGCAAGTCAGCTAGTGAACGGTGGAGTCGGTTAGCGACGGCCAGTTGCTTGAAATGGAGCCAGAAGCGCTCAATCGGATTGAGAAATGGGCTGTACTTGGGCAGCCACAGCACGAGGATGCGATCTTCGTAAAGCGCGAGCGCCGCTCGGGTGGCTTTGCTGTGGTGGTAGGACGCATTGTCCATGACGAGAATAAGCTGCTGACGCGGATAGGTGGCGACGAGGTGGGTGCTTATAGGATCAAGCTTGGATAATTCGATTTTGCCCGCATCCACCCGCCCCAAAACGCTTTTTTGGCTGTAGCTGACCTTTTTCGGCGCTTCCTGACCCCATATCAGCAATGGGGTGAGGCGGAAAAGCGGTTGGTT
>JBGSRB010000112.1:0-10571 GCA_041737735.1 Anaerolineae bacterium
CTGAAGGGTAATTATTCATGACACAGGTTAACACCAGCATTTTTCGCAAGTATGACATTCGCGGCACGGCGATAGGCGACAATCCACAGGTCACGCCCGATCTGGCGCGGTTAGTCGGGCGCGCGCTGGGAACATATCTGCCGCGCACGTTCGGCACAACGCAAATGTTCGTCGGGCAGGATAACCGCCTCACGTCCAAGCCGCTGAAAAACGCGCTGATCGAAGGCATCGCCTCCACGGGCTTGGATGTGACCGACATTGGCGAAGTCCTCACGCCGACCGTGTATTTCGCGTCCGCCAGTTATGGCGATGCGGGCGCGGGTGTGATGATCACGGGCAGCCATTTATCCACCGAGTACAACGGCATCAAAATGGCGTATGGATCGCTGGCGCTTGCCGATCAGCAGATTCAAGAGGTACTTCAGATCATTCTGACAGATGGATTCGCCAGTGGTCAGGGTGCGGTGACGCAAGATTACGACATGATCCACAAGCACATGAACACGATCAAGGGTAAAGTGACCATTCACCGCCCGCTCAAGGTGGTGGTTGATGCGGGCAATGGCTTAAGCGGTTCTTACGTCCCGACGATCCTAACCGAACTGGGCATCGAGGTTCACTGCTTGTACTGTGAACCCGATGGCACGTATCCCAACCATCTGCCCAACCCGGAAGACCCGGAAATGACCCGCGACCTTGAAGCCAAAGTGATCGAAGTGGGCGCGGATTTAGGCTTATCGTTCGACGGCGATTCGGATCGCTGCGGCTTTATCGATAATCACGGGCATCACATCGCGGCGGATCGACTGCTGGCGCTGCTGGCGCGCGACTTGCTTCAGCGGCAACCGGGCGCATATGTCGTGTTCGACGTGAAGGCGTCGCAAGCGCTGCCCGATGAAATCCGCAAATATGGCGGCATCCCGTATATGTGGAAGTCGGGTCACAGCTTGATGAAGGCTAAGATGCGCGAACTCGATTCGCCGTTAGGCGGCGAAGTCAGCGGACACCTGTTCATTGGCGAGAACTACTTCGGTTTTGACGACGCGCCGCTGGTGGCGCTCAAAGCGCTGGAAATCATGTCCAAGACGGATAAAACCGTGTCCGAGTTGTTCGACGACATTCCCAAGCTGGTCGCCACGCCGGAAATCATCATGAGCGCGCCTGATAACGTCAAGTTCGGCATAATTGACGAGATTCAAGCGGCGCTCGAACGCGAAACCGAAGTCGTCACGGTCGATGGCGCGCGCGCGCTGTTCGAGAATGGTTGGGGCTTGGTGCGCGCCAGCAACACACAGCCCGCGATCACCATGCGCTTTGAAGCCTATACGCGCGAACAGTTAGTGAGTTATATGCAGCGCTTTAAGGCTCTGGTAGCGGAACATCCCGAAGTGGATAGCAGCGGACTCGATAAGCAGATCGCGGCGTTCAGCGCGTAACATCTGGTGGGCGACGCAACGGCGCGGAACGCGCACCGTCGCCCCTACTTTCCCCACAATCACGCGCGCGGCAGCGCCACCGTGAAGATGCTGCCTAAGCCGGGACTGCTGGCGCTCAGCGATCCGCCGTGCGCTTCGGTCACGCGCTTGGCGATGTACAAGCCTTGCCCCAACCCACGCGGATCGATCAGCTTGCCCCCGGCGGTGCGCGCTTCGCCCCGATAAAAGCGATCAAAGATATGCGGCAGGTCTTTCTGCGCGATGCCGACACCGGTATCGACAAATTGCACGGTCAGCGCTTCATCGTCGGCAGCGCGCGCCATGATGATCACATGCCCGCCGCTTTCCGTATAGCGAATCCCGTTTTGCAGCAGGTGTCCAAACGCCCAGCGCAGTCGTTGATCATCACCGCGCACACGCAGCGCCGCCGCATCGCGCACCAGCACGGAAACATCCAAGCCCGCGCGCACAATCTCCGGTCGCGCGCCGTTGACCACATTCCACAGCAGCGCTTCGACTTCCAACGGATCACGGCGTAAGCTGAAGTTTTCCGCGCTGATCTCGGAAATGTCGAGCAGTTCCACGATCATGCGGTCGAGAATATCGACGTTACGGCTCAGCGTTTCTAACAAGCGTTGACTCGGTGCGCCACCCGCCGCGATCATCTCGCTGACGCCTTTGATCACCGCCATCGGCGTGCGTAACTCGTGCGAGATCGCCGTGACAAAATGATCTTTCAGGCGTTCCGCCAGCGCTTCGCGCGTCACATCACGCAGCACGATCAGCGTTCCCAAACGCGCGCCAGTTTCGTCGGCAACGGCGGCAAGCTGCGCGCCGATCACGCGCCCGCCGATCTGCACTTCGCGCGGTTCACCCAAGGGCGATAATTCAGTGGGCAATGTGGTAACGTCACGATGTTCACGGAACAGCATACCGAGATCGCTCTGCCAGAACTGCTTAATACTGCCGAGCAGCTTGCGCGCCATCTCGTTGACCAGCACCAAGCGCCCCTCGGTATCCTGCATGATGATGCCTTGATCGAGCGCAGCAAGAATGCCATGCAACCGCGCCACTTCTTGATCGCGCGCGTGCAGGGTTTGCTTCAATTGCGCCGTACCACCGATCAAGCGATCCGTGCGCGGCTTTTCGCCGCCTGCGCTGCCTAAGTTGCGATAGAGACGCGAAAATAAACGTTCCGACGCGCTGCCCAGTTGATTCACACGATCAAACGCGCTGTTGATCTCATCAATTTCTGAGTCGTTCGGTGGCAAAGTCATGCGTTGTTTCGTTTCTGCTCAACAATCTGGTGTAAAGTCGTGTAAAGCTGATCGAAATCAGGCAGCGGCTTATTCAGAATGTAATCGACGCCATCAGCATTCATCATGTCGGTGCGTTCACGGTCACTCAAGCTGTAAGCCGTCATCAAAATAATGGGCGTATGCTCGAACTGAGGGAACGAACGCATCCGTTGAGCGATCTCGTTGCCACGCTTACCCGGCATTCGGATGTCCATCAAAACCAATTCGGGCAGCGCCGCTTGTTCATCGCCGCCAATTTTATCCAGCCAATCCCATACACGCTGCCCCGTTTCAAATGTCAGCGTGCTATGTCCCCACACTTGAATCATAGTGGTGACGAGCATACGAATATCGGCGTCGTCCTCTGCGATTAACCAAGTCACAATTCATCTCTCCCCGCGTGCTGCGCCGATCTGACCAACAATCGTGCTTGTTTTAGTCGATATAGGTAAGTATACCCGACATGCGCGTTCATGTTGGGAAAATGTTTGCCTAAACAGCGTAAGAATCATATCATAAAAGGGTAGGGGAATCGTTTGTTAACACAAAGCAGGAGCAGCGTTTTGTCAACATGGATGGTCGTTGAGGACGAACCCGATATTTACGAACTGCTAATGGCAATGTTCGAAATGTGGGGCATTGAAGGCGTCGCTTTTGTCGATGGGGAAGAAGCCGTCTCGTGGATTAAGCAAACCGATCAAGCTGGTGCGGTGGGCGATATTCCTGAACTGGCGCTGCTGGATATTCGGCTGCCCGGCGACATCAGCGGACCCATGGTGGGTGAACGCTTACGCCAAAGCACACAGTTGAACGGTATGGCGGTGGTGTTGATCACAGCCTATAAACTGTCGGTGGACGAAGAAAGCGCCGTGATCGCCCAAGCGGGTGCGGATCGTTTGTTGTATAAGCCACTGCCTAAATTCGATGAACTTAAGCGGGTTTTACTGGATGCGATTATCGAGCGCCGCGCTAAAAGCGCCGCATCGGTGGAACACAAAGAAAAGTGAGCGCGCCCCATGCGTAATGTTGCCCCTTCACGGTCGCTGACACGGCGTTCACGGCAAGTTTTAGTGCTGGCGGTGGTAGTCGCCGCAGTGGCGATCTTTCTACTCGCGGTTGGTCTGCTCATCCGTGTGATTCCGTTTGTGGGTGTGCAATCGCCTGCTTATGGCGTCTACAGCTTTTTGGGCGTGACCGCGTTGGTGGTCGGCGCGCTGCTGGTGATCGTCGCCATCGCCTTAGCCGTGCGCGCCTTCACGTGGAAAGTCGATAACGATCTAGCGCTGCGAACGGGTGAATTACTCGCGGGCTATCTTGATGATCGTTTTGTGTTGATTCGCAATGTCAGCAAATTTGCCATTGGCTATGTCGATGCCATCTTGGTGGGGCCGCCGGGCGTGCTGGTCTTTCGCATTCTCAATGAAACGGGCGACTTTGCTAACGAAACCTTGAACTGGATGGTCACCGATAAAGACGGCGGCTTGCTGCCTGCGCGCATCGATCCTTCGCGCGAAGCCCGCGCCGACACCGACAAAGTGCGCGAGTATCTGACGAAAAAAGGAATGCCGCCGGAACTGCCGATCTTCGATGTGGTGGTGTTCACAGGCGATGAACGACAGGTGCGCCTGCGCGCGAACAATCCCGCAGTGCCGATCACGCATCTCAGCCAGTTGATGGTCAACTTGCAGCCCAATTACATGGCAGAGGAACGCATCAACGAACGGCTGATCGCGGGCGCGGTGCGCCACTTGTATGGCGAAGCTTAATTCATGCGGCTGATTGCAGCGCAGGTAGGCGCAGGCAAAACCGACGCCGTACAGCGCGCCATTCTCCAGCTTAAAGCGCGCGATCCATTGGCGCGGGTGTGGGTGCTGCTTGCCACCGAACGCCAGATCGTCGATTTTCGCCGCCGCTTCATGGCGGGGCGCGATACGCCGATTTTCAACGTCGAATATTTCAGCTTCTACCAACTCTATCGCCGCTTGTTGGCGATGGCAGGCAAGCCACAGCGGTGTCTCGATGATGCCGCGCGTTTACCTTTGCTGCGCGATCTCGTGACGACCAGCGGCGGCAGGTTCGCCCAAGCAGCAGGTCAGCGCGGCATGGTGGGTATCATCGGCGGGTTTATCGACGAACTCAAGCAAAACTTGATCGCTCCCGACCGCTTCGCCCAAGCCGCCAGCACACCCAAAGAACACGAACTCGCCACCATTTACGCCGATTATCAACGCCTGCTGCAAAGGCATGATCTGGTGGATGGTGAAGGCGAAGGCTGGGTAGCGCTGGACACGCTCGAAGAAAACCCGCGCATTGTCGCGTCAGTCGATCTGCTGGTGGTCGATGGTTACGATCAATTCAACCTGCTGCAAGCACGCCTGCTAGCGGCGCTCAGCGCGCGGATCGAGACGCTGGTCACGCTGACCGATGTCCCCGAACGCGGCAGCACCATCGGACGCCGCTTTACCCAAGCGCGCGCGCGCCTTGAGCATGAAAGCTTACGACGCGGCGTAGCCTTACGGGTGGAAAACGCCACTACCGCCGATGATGATCGTCCGCCCGCCCTGCTGCATCTGCTTGATCATCTGCTGCGCCCGAACGCGCCGACAATCTCCGCTGGCAGCGCGATCACGCTGATCGAAGCACCCGATGTTGCCAGCGAAAGCGCCGATGCGCTGCGCCACGTCAAGCGCCTGCTGTTGAACGGCAGCCAGCCCGACGACATCATGATCGCCGTGCGCGATTGGGGCTTGTATGGCGGGCATTTCGCCGCGCTACGCCGCGTGTATGATTTGCCGCTGGCGCTGCATTACGGCGAGTCTTGCACGCATAACCCCGCCGTGATCGCCGTGCGCGCGCTGCTTGATCTGCACGCGCGTAATTTTCGGCGACGCGATCTGCTCGATGTGCTGGCATCGCCCTACTTGCGCGTGCCGGGCATCCCGGTGGCGGCAATGGACACGCTCGAACGGATCGCGGCGGATCAGTTGGTCACAGGTGGGCGTGAAGCGTGGATCGGCGCGCTCGAATTGGCAGCGCAACCGCCGCCCGATCTGGCGCCGCGCGATGATGAGGACGATCAGCCTGCGCCACGCGCAACCGAACATGCCGCCGCGCTGATCACCCCGTTGGTGCGCTTTTTCGACGCGGTCACACCCCCACCCGACGGAACACTCGAAGATTATGCGGCATGGATCGACGCGCTGACCGGCGTCGATCAACCCGATCCTGATGCGGAACCGGATGCCGATACACCCGCGAGCTATACCCTTGACCTGCCCGGCGCGATCCGCGCGCACCACGCAACTGACGCCCGCGACGCCGCTGCGCTGCAAGTGATCAAGTATGGGTTGAGCGCAGCGATCACGGCAGACGCTTTAAGCGCCCATCTCAACCCTGATCACACGCCGCTGCGCGGTTGGCACGCCTTCACCCGTGAACTTGATGCGATCATCGCCAGCGGCGCGACCGAGCGCGGCATGGGGCGTGATGGACGGGTGCTGGTCACGTCCGTGACAAACGCGCGCGGGTTGCCTCATCGCCATGTGATCATCGTCGGCATGGCGGAAGGCGTGTTTCCAACGCCCACGCCGGAAGACCCGCTGCTGCTGGACAGTGAGCGCGAACGCTTGCGCGCTGACGGGATTCCCCTGCTAACGCAAGCCGAACGCGCCGCCGATGATGGCTTGTTCTACGGCTTGATCGGGCAAGCACACGAATCGCTCACACTCACGCGCCCGACCTATAAAGATGGCGATGCGTGGGCGGCGAGTCACTTGTGGCGCGCGGTCATGACTTGCTTTGACGACTTGCAACCGATCACGCGGCGTTTGGGTGAAGTGCCAGCGTATGACGATGCGCTTACGCCCGCTGAAGCCGCGCTTGCTGTCAGCGCCGCGCTGAGCAAAAATGCGAGTCGGCGTGGCATGGGTTGGCTCAGCGCGACACAATCCGCCTACTGGTCACGCATTAAAGACGCGCGCGCGGTCGAACTGCGCCGCCTGTCCCGCGCGCCACACGATCACTACACCGGACGTCTGAGCGATCCCGCGTTGATCGACGCGATCCGCGCTGATCACGACGCACGCAAAGTGTGGAGCGCCAGCGCGCTCAATGCTTATGGCATGTGCGGCTATCGCTACTTCGCGCAGCGCTTGCTCAATCTGGAGGCGATTCACGATCCCGAAGAAGGCATGGATCAGCGGCAGCTTGGCACGATCTATCACGAACTGCTCGAAACTGTCTACCGCGCGATTATGGACGCAGGCTTAAGCATCACACCCGACAACCTGCCCACCGCGCGCGCGATCTTCGATCAGCACGCCGACACGCTGATCGCCTCTGCGCCCGCGCGCTTACGCTTTCGCCCGTCGTCGCTGTGGGAACAAGAAGCCGAAACACTCAAGCGGCGTATACTGCGCCTGATCGAGTCTGATTTCAATGGCGACAACCCGATCAACAAGGTTATGGGCGGCGAACGCCAAACCGCCCACTTAGAGGCACATTTCGGCATGGGTGATGCGCCACCGATCACGATTGATCTTGCTGCCGCTCAACGTTTGCGTGTGCGCGGCGCGATTGACCGCATCGATCAGGCGGGGGATCGCGTGGTCATCATTGATTACAAGTCGGGCAGCACGGCGATCAACGCTGATGAGATTCGGCGCGGGCGCAATGTGCAGATGCTCGTCTATCTCGAAGCGGCGCGCGCCCTGCTGCCCAACGCCAACATCGCGGGCGGCGTGTTCTGGTCAGTGGGACAAAACAAATCCATCGGCACGATCACGGCGGAACATGCCGACGCGATCACCGCAGGCAAAGCCCAGATCGCGCGCCATCTCGAACGCATCCGCGCGGGCGATTTCGCCGCTGAAGCCAACAAACCGCAAGACGGAAAATGCGCCAGTTATTGCGATTTCGCGCAGTTGTGCCGCATTCAGGTGACGCGACGGGGCAAACCATGACGTTGACCAAAGCACAAGAGACCGCCATCTACGATCACGATCACAACCTGATCGTGATCGCGGGTGCGGGCAGCGGCAAAACTTACGTGCTGGTGCGCCGTTATCTGGCGCTGCTTGAAGCCAACCCCACATGGCGGCTTAATCAATTGGTGGCGATCACGTTTACGAAGAAAGCCGCCGCCGAAATGCGCGAACGGGTGCGCGCCGCGCTGGTCGAACGCGCGCAAACCGGCGATCCTGTGTGGGCGACGCGCCTCGCCGCGATGGACTCCGCGCGCATTGACACGATTCACGGGTTATGCGCGTCGATTTTGCGCGCCAACGCCGCCGAAGCCGCGCTTGATCCCGCGTTCGCCATGTTGGACGAGATCGAAGCGCGCCTGCTGCTCGACGACGTGATCGATCAGGTGGTGGCGGAAGCCGTCAACACGCGCGATCCCGCGCTGGCGCTGTTCCGCGAACATGGCGAAAGCCGAACCCATGCTGAACTGGCACGCATGATCACAATGGATGTCAATGCGCTGGACGACGATCCGCTGGCGATCTGGGCGGCGCTGCGCGCGGATGAGATCATGCGGGGGCGGGACGCGGTGCTGCACGCGGCGGAGACATTCATAAGTTGGAACGCAGCCATTCCCGCTGACGACAAACTCGGCGCGCTGTGGTTAGACGTAGACATGCTGCTCACAGGGCTGCGCGCGCACGCCGATCCCGACTTATGCGCGGGGGCGATCACTGATCTGGCGGGCAGCATCAAGATCAATATGGGCGCAGCAGCGGCATGGGGCGGCAAAGACGCGCTGAAAGAAGCCAAAGATGTGCTGAAAGCGATCCGTGATGCAGCCGCCGAAGCTGTAGAAATGTGCGCGCCGCTGACCGAAGATGATCAGCGTGCGGCGGCGTTTATTCCGCTGTGGCGCCATTTGATCGCGCGCGTGCAATCCGTTTACGCCGCTGCCAAAGCAGATCGCGGCGCGCTCGACTTCGATGATCTCGAACAACTGACCGCTGACCTGCTCGAAAACGACGCGCCGATCCGCGCGCGCTATGCTGTTGAATTCAAGCATCTGCTGGTTGACGAATTTCAGGACACCAACGCGGCGCAATGGCGCATCGTCAAGGCATTAGCGCCACCTGATCACGCCGGACGGTTGTTCGTGGTCGGTGATCCCAAGCAAAGCATTTACGCCTTTCGCGGCGCTGACGTGAGTGTGTTCGATGGCGTGCGCGCGGCGATCACGGGTGCGGGTGGTGTTCCGGTTGACCTCAATTGTTCGTTTCGCACCCATCAACCGCTGGTGGATTGCACCAACGCGCTGTTCGCGGCACTGCTCACCCGCGATCCTGCCAGCCCGACCGCCGCTTATGAGATCGCTTTCGACGCGCCAATGATCGCGCATCGTGAAAGCGCACCTTCCGACGCACCAGCGCTTGAACTGCTGCTGCTCGATAAGCAGCAGACCAAAGCGAGTGATGACGAGACATCAATCCGCGCATGGCAGGCACATGAAATCGCGGCACGCATTGCCGCGCTGATCAACGCTGGCACACCCGTTTATGATAAACATGCCGACGCTGTGCGCCCCGCCCGTTATGGCGATGTAGCGCTGTTGTTTCAAGCGATGACCGCCGCGCCCGTTTACGAAGCGGCACTCAAAGCGGCGGGCATCCCTTATCAAACCATCGCCGGACGCGGCTATTATGATCGTCAAGAAGTGTGGGACTTGCTCAACCTGCTGCGCGCGCTCCATCGTCCGGCTGATTCGCTGGCGCTGGCGGCGGCACTGCGTTCGCCGTTGTTCAACCTGAGCGATGATACGCTGTTGGCGCTGCGCCTCGATCATGATATGTTGCTGTGGGACGCGCTCGATCATGCCGATCGCGTTCCCGACGACGAACGCAAGCAAGTCGCGTTCGCGCGCACGATGCTGCATGATCTGCGCGCGCTGGCAGGGCGCACGCCGATCCCCGATTTGCTGCGTGAAGCGCTCGACATCACGGGTTATCTCGCCGTGCTGACGGGCTTACCCGACGGCGCGCGGCGGCGCGGCAACATCGAAAAGCTGCTCGACAAAGCGCGCGCGGCGGGCGCATATACACTCGGCGCGTTCTCAGCATATCTGACCAATCTCAGCGCGCGCGAAGCCCGCGAAGGTGAAGCCGCGCTCGACACCGCCGACGCGGTGAAGCTCATGACCGTTCACGCCAGCAAAGGCTTGGAGTTCCCGATTGTGGCGCTGGTGGAAGCGGCGTATCAATGGGGCGAACGCACCGATCCCGTGCTGCGGTTGGATGATGCCGTTGGCTTGACCTGCTCGGTCAATGATGCGTTGGGTAACAAAATTGCGCCCTTCGCTTACACTTACGCCAAAAAGTTGGCGCGCGCGCGCGATGATGCCGAACGCCGTCGCTTGCTCTATGTCGCCGCCACGCGCGCCGCTGATCGGCTGATCGTGTGCGGGGCGATCAACCGTCCGAAGTCGAGCGGCATCACGTCATCCGGTTGGCTCAACTGGCTGCTCGATGCGCTCGATCTACGCGACTTGCCCACCGACGAAAACCTCACACTTACTTACGACTGGGGCAGCGCGCAGATCACGCAGGCGCAGATCGTCACCAGTGCCGACGACGCGCCGGACGAACCCGCCGCCGATTGGGAACTGACGCCGCGCGATCTCATGCCACCACCGCTGATCGCCCCGATCCCGCGCAGCATTGAGCAGTTCACACGGTCGATCAACGCGACCAGCATCGCGGATATAGGCAGCGCGCATTATGGCGAAACGCCAGAAATTCGCGCGTTCTACACGCTGCGTTTGCGACGGCGCGTGCTGCATGAAGCACCAGCGCGGGTTCCGGCAGCGGCGCGCAAACGC
>JBGSRB010000153.1:0-3734 GCA_041737735.1 Anaerolineae bacterium
TCGACACCAACGCCGCCGCCACCGCGCAGCAGTCGACCGCTAACGCGCAGTCCACGGAAAACGCGCGGCAAACCGCTGTAGGTCCCACCGCGACGCTGACGCCCACGCCTGACGGTGGCGCGCAGGTCGCGCAAGCGTCCACCGATGATCCCGCGACGCCAACAATCACGCCGACGCTGATTCCGCAGGAAGTGACGGGCGAACAACCGCCGCTAGGCGAACAACTGCTCGTGCCGATCATCGCGCTGATCGCGTTGATTATCGTGATTGTGCTGCTGGTGGTGGCGCGCCGCCGCCGTTGATAATCCACTAAAACCAGAGGGGCGATCCAACCAATGGATCGACCCTCTGCATGTCTTAGCACTGCTTAAGCGTAACTCGCTTGTTTACAGCCCGTAGATCGCGCTGTATTTTTCATCGAGATAATCCATGTAGTAGCCGCACTCGATGTCCTCACCGGTGATGCGCTTGGTCAGTTCAGTGGCGGTGAACTTGCGCCCGTGCTGATAAATATTCAGGCGCATCCATTCGCGCAGATCAGTGAAATCGCCGCGCGCCATATCCGCCGGAATGTTCGGGTGCGCCATCAACGCCTGACGATAATACTGCGCTGTCAGCAAGTTACCGAGCGCATACGTCGGGAAATAGCCGATCAACCCGCTTGACCAATGCACATCTTGCAGCACGCCTACGCTGTCGGTCGGCGGCACGATGCCGAAGTAGGCTTCAAAGCGTTCGTTCCACTCGCGCGGCAGGTCTTCCACCTTGACCGCGCCTGTGACCAATTCCATCTCCAGTTCAAAGCGCAGCATGATATGCAGGTTATACGTCGCTTCATCAGCTTCCACGCGAATGAACGACGGCTGCACCGTGTTGACCGCGCGATAGAACGTTTCGACATCCACACCGCTGAACTGCGTCGGGAAAGTCTCGACTAACTGCGGGAACGCCCATTCCCAGAAATTGCGGCTGCGCCCGACGAAGTTTTCCCACAAGCGCGACTGCGACTCATGCACCGCCAGTGACGTGCCGCGCGACAGCGGCGTGCCTTCCAGCGTGGGACTCACACCCTGCTCGTACATGGCGTGACCACTTTCGTGCAGCGTGCCGAAGAACGCCGGATTAAAGAAATCATCGTGAAAGCGTGTCGTGATCCGCACGTCGCCCTGCGCGAAAGTGATGCAGAACGGATGCACAACTTCATCCAAGCGCCCGCGCTCGAAGTCATAGCCGATGGCGGCTGCCATCTTTTCGCTGAACGCGCGCTGCGCGGCAATGTCGAAGTGCTGATTGACCAGTGCATCGCTGTTCTGGTGCGCGTTGCCGCGAATCGCAGCGATCAGCTTGATCAGATCGGGCTTATGTGCCTCAAACACGCGCTTGACATCCTTCGCCGTCATGCCGCGCTCATATTCATTCAGGAAAGCGTCGTAAACATGATCGGTGTACCCGATCAGATCGGCTTTGCGCTGCTGCAACTCGAGAATGTGCTTGAGCGCTGGCACGAATGACGCAAAATCGTTGGTTTTGCGCGCCTGCACCCACACCCCATTCGCCATCGCTTCCGCGGAGGTAATTTCCGCGACCAGCGACGACGGCAAGCGCGTGGCTTCGTCATAGTCGGTGCGCGTCACGCGGATCAGGCTGGCTTCATCGCTGTCATAATCCGCGCCATTGAGTTCCGCTTGCGCTTCTTCGAGCAAACGCGGCATGTCAGCGCTGGTCATCAGCTCGTGCGCCATGCGCGAGAGCGTCGCCAACTGCGCCGCGCGTGCCGATGCGCCGCCGTTGGGCATGTTCACCTGTTGATCCCACGCCAGCACCGCGCCCGCGCGTTCTAAATTGCGAATCTCGCGCAGGTGCGCCACCAGCGCATTGTATTTCTCACCCATGATTGATCTATCCCTTGAATCGTCAGTTTAGTATGCGAATGCTCATGATAACGCAAAACGGTGGCGCTTTCAAATTTTGTTGAATGGGCGCTTAGATTGCCAATGCCAGCAGATGCAGCCCACCCAACGGCGCGCCGCCGATGATCAGCAGGTTTGAGAACCAATTGTTGAACTCATACGCGGGATGCTTGCGGAAATAGTAATGCAGCCCGACATGGATGATCAAAAATATGCTGAACACTGCTTGAAAGGCGACGGATTGCCCCGCCCAGATGATCAGCGCGAACAGCGGCACATGCACCAGCGTGAAGATGCGATATGCGGTCACATCAGCCAACGGCAGGCTGTAGAAAAATATCCGCCACTCGTGATGCTTGATCGCGTCGAGTTCATGCGTTGCCAGCCATGCAAAATTGATGAAGAATAACAGATCGATTACGCTCAAATTATCCAACGTTACTACCTCACGCTACGCCCGTAATCCGGCTGATTATGCCGACTGAACCGCCGTAAGGCGACTCACATGATCATCCGCCTGTCTTTTGATGATCTTCCGCGCCACCGCGTAAGGTCGCAATCCCTCAACCCATCTCGACTGGGTACACACTTTCATAAACAAGGAACTTCAGCATGGCACAAACAACCATCACGTGGGTGCAGGGCAAGCAGTTTATCGGCACGGATAGCACGCAGCACTCGGTCGTCATTTCCAGCGCCGATGAGGGCATCGGCATGAAACCGTCCGAACTTATGCTCGCGGCATTGGGCAGTTGCACCGCTTACGATGTCGTCGGCATTTTGGAGAAGAAGCGCCTTAAACTGCGCGGCTTGCAAATCAACGTGACCGCCGAGCAAGATAGCGAACCCCCGTGGACATTCCGTAAGTTCCACTTGCATTATGTGGTCACGGGGGAAAATTTGCGTGCTGAAGATGTGGCGAAAGCGATTGAACTTTCCGAAAGTAAATACTGCTCGGTCGCCAACACGCTGAAACTGGCGGCAGAACTGACCTACGATTTTGAGATCGTCGAAGCGCACTAACCGCGCTTTTGCCCTGCGCCGCTTCGTGTTATACTGTAAACTTAGACAAGTGTTCTAGTTTAACAGGTAAACTATGGCGCTGAGCAACCGAGAAATTGCCGACATTTTCGACCAAACGGCGGATATGCTGCAAATCAAAGGCGAGATCATCCATCGGGTGATGGCGTATCGCAACGCTGCCGAAGCGATCCGCGAAGTGCCGCGCGATCTGCGTGCGCTTGCCGCCGCTGACGAACTGGAACAGATTCCCCACGTCGGCAAGATCATCGCGGAAAAGATCACCGAGCTGCTCGACACGGGCAAGCTGCGTTTCTACGACGAACTCGCCGCCGAAGTGCCGATCGGCGTGGTCGAGATTTTGCACATCAACGGTGTGGGACCCAAAAAAGCCAAACAGTTCTGGCAAGAAGCCGACATCACCACCATTGACGCGCTCGAAGCCGCCGCGCGTGCGGGCAAGCTGCGCGATTTGCCGGGCATGGGCGCGAAAAGCGAAACCAAGATCATCGAAGGCATCGAGTCCTATCGACGCAAAGCCAGCGACACGCGCGTGCGCTTGGGGAATGCCCTGCCCGCCGCCGAAAGCTTACTGGAGCGCCTGCTCACCATCGCAGGCGCATCCGCCCAGCCTACCGGCAAAAGCGAAGGACGTCGTCCTCCACCGCCGCCGCCATTCGCATTCTTCGATGCCGATCACGACGGGACCCTCTCCGCAGAGGAAATCCAAAACGCGGCAGCCTCCCTCACCAAGCTCGATAAGAATGGCGATGGCACAATCACCAAGGAGGAAATGCGCCCGCC
>JBGSRB010000160.1:0-2348 GCA_041737735.1 Anaerolineae bacterium
GCCGCGCAGCACGATTACGCCGCTTTCTACACCCGCGAGATCGGCAAGCGGCGCGATCTGGGTTATCCTCCGTTTCGGCGCATGGTGCGCGTGTTATTCCGCTTTCCCAACGAACAGCGCGCGCGTCACGAAGCCGAACGCGCCGCCGAACGTCTGCGCGCGCGCCTGCGCGAACTCGACATGACTGGCACGGCGATGATCGGACCCGCGCCGTGCTTTTTCACGCGCGAGAATAAACTCTATCGCTGGCACATCGTGTTGTATGGGCAAGACCCGCGCGCGGCGTTCGTCGGCTTGGACTTCCCGCGCGGCGTGTATGTCGATGTCGATCCGCTGGAACTGTTATGAGCGCGCGTCAATCGAGCAGCGCGTCGCTAAAGTGCGGGTTCCCGTTGCGAAATTCGTCGATCAGCATCGGTTTGCGCCCTTCAAGCTGCACGCGCGTGGGCAGAAATAAGCCGCTGCCCGTGCCGATGGCGATCTGATCATCACGCTGAATTGCGCGCCCCGGCTCGGCGGTGCCAGTCGTCACACTGCCCGCCAGAATTTTGAGCAGTTTGCCATCCCAAGTGGTGAACGTGCCGGGCCACGGCGTGAACGCGCGCACCGTGCGCTCGATCAGCGCGGCGGGCGCGATCCAGTCGATGTGACCTTCAGCTTTATCAATGCGCGGCGCAAAAGTGGCGAGCGCGTCATCCTGCGGCATGGGCGTGATCGCACCGTTGAGATAAGCGGGCAGCGTGTCGATCAGCAGGTCAGCGCCGAGCGCCGCGAGCTTGTCGTGCAGGCTTTGTCCGGTGTCGTTGGCTTCAATGGGGATCGCGCGCTGGCTGATCATCGCGCCCGTGTCGAGTCCGGCGTCCATCTGCATGATCGTGATGCCCGTTTCCGCATCGCCCGCGCGAAGCGCCGCCTGAATCGGGGCAGCACCGCGCCAGCGTGGTAACAGCGACGCATGAACATTGATCGATCCGTGTGCCGGCATGTCCAACACCGTCTGCGGCAGAATTTGCCCGAACGCCGCCACGATGAACGCATCCGCGTGCCACTGGCGCAGCGCGTCCTGCGCTTCGGCGCGGCGGATTTTCTCCGGCTGCAACACGGCGATCCCGTGTTCGAGCGCCACCAGCTTGATCGGTGACATCTGCACCTGACGATTGCGCCCCGCCGGACGATCCGGTTGCGTGACCACGCCGATCACCTCATGCGCGGCGATCAACGCGCGCAGCGTCGGCACGGCGAAATCGGGCGTTCCCATGAAAACAACGCGCGCCATGTGCATTCACCCCCGTGTAATTTGCGTAGCTTTGGGTACAATCAACGCTTAAGCTAACGTCATGCAAAGATAACCATTCGACCCTATCCATGCCACTATCCAAATTCTGGCAGATCGCCCCGCCCGCGCCGCCCGATCATCTGGCGCGCTATCGGGACATGACGCCGACGATCGCGCAAATTCTCTATAATCGCGGGCTGGTCGATCCGATCGACGCTCATGCGTTTTTATATGCCGACGACCTGAGCGCGGGCGCGTATCTCAACTTCAAAGGCAAGAAGCCATCGATTGACAAGGCGCTGGCGCGGATTCGCGGCGCGATCAAAAAGCGCGAGCAGATCGTGATCTATGGCGACTTCGACGCCGACGGCGTGACTTCGACCACGCTGCTCGTGCAGACGCTCAAGGCGTTGGGCGCGGATGTGCGTGCGTATATTCCGCACCGCGTCGATGAGGGCTACGGCTTGAACAGTGACGCGCTGCTCAAGCTGGCGCGCGCGGGCGTGTCGCTGGTGATCACGGTCGATTGCGGCATTCGCTCGCTTGAAGAAGTCGAAGATGGCAAAGCCGCCGGACTCGACATCATCATCACTGATCATCACAGTGTGGGCGATGTCGTGCCGAATGCTTACGCCGTGATCAATCCCAAGCTGGACGACTGCAACTACACCGAAGATATGCTGGCGGGCGTGGGCGTCGCCTATCGCCTTGCCGAAGCCCTGCTGACGATCAGCGGGACTGGCAAAGCCAACGGTGCGGGCGCGAATGGCGTCGTGCCGATCACACCTGATGATCTGCTCGATCTGGTGGCGATTGGCACAGTTGCCGATCTCGCGCCGCTGAATCGTGCCGAGAATCGCGCGTTGGTGCGACGCGGCTTGCGCGTGATCAATGAGGCGCGCCGTCCGGGGTTGCGCGCGCTGCTGCACATCATCGGGCTGCGTTTGGGCGCGGTGCAGGCGCAAAATATCGGCTTCGGCATTGGACCGCGCATCAATGCCGCCGGACGCCTCGAAAGCGCGATGCGCGCCTATGATCTGCTGGCGACGCACGATGAAGGCATTGCGGATCA
>JBGSRB010000164.1:0-4073 GCA_041737735.1 Anaerolineae bacterium
TCCCTTTGAAACTGCCACCGGAACGATCAGCTCGCCGCCGCCGCTGGCTGCTACCACGGTTCAGCGCGCGGGCGTCGGGGTGCTGGCATACTGCGATGATCCGCGCTTTGGGTCGCCGCCGCCGCGTGATCTCGCCGCCGGATCGACGATCCGCATCTTCTGGAGTTGGTTCGCGCAAACCCGCCAACAGGTGCAGGATCACATCGATGCCGCGGAGTATACTGTGCTGCTCGATGGCGTCGCGCTCAATTGGAGCGACGCACGTGGCAGCATCATTCAAGAGGATGGGTTGTACGTGGTCTACTGGTTCGTGCCGAGCGAACCGCTGACCAGCGGCGCGCATCGCATCGATTACCGCGTCTCGTGGACGCGCGCGATCTTCGACGGTTTCCAGCAGTTTGGACCCGGCACCGGGACGCTCGTCGAAACCGGAACCTGTACGTTTAACGTGCGCTAGGCGTGCTTGTCAACACATCGGCAGGGGCGGCGTGATGTCTCCGCCCCTGTGAAAGTTGGCGTTATCGGCGCGCGATCAGCGGTTGACCGCGCAGCAAGCGCAGCACGCCGATGATGATCACGCCGCCCAACGTGCCGACCAGAATCGACACGATGAAGCCCACCAAACCACCCGACTCACGGTAGATGTTGAGCAGTGACAACACCACGTTGCCCACCACCGAGCCGACCAAACCCAAGAGAATATCCACAAAGAACGGCGCTTCATTGTTCGTGATGCGATGCGCCAGCGCGCCGGCGATGAAGCCAGCGATGATCCAGCCCAAGCAGATGAACGGCGCAACAGCGATCCCACCTACAATTTCGAGCAAGCTATCCATGTTGTTTTCCCTTCGAGATGCAAGCCAATCTATGTTCAGCATACGCGATCTTGTGTGACGCGCAAGCGGCGACATGTGGCATAATTCGCGGTAGTATTCACGCCATCACTTTATTCACAATTCACTCTGGATAACGCCATGTCTCGACAACTGCGCGCCCTGTTCGATACCCTGCTCGATTACATCCCGATTTTGCTCACGATTATCGTTGCCACCATCGCGGGCTTGTTCCGTGAGGTGTTCGGCATCGATAACGACACCATGCTGCAATTGGCGCTGATCGCGGTGTTGGGCTTAAGTGTCAACCTGCTGCTCGAAAAATTCCGTGTGCAGCGCAGTATGCTGCATCGCCTCGAACACATCGACACGCAGATCACCTCGCTCAGCAGCGGGAACATTCGCACCGCCGACGGACGCCTGAACATGCGCGAAGCCGGACGCGAAGCGCAAACGTTCGATATTGTGGCATGGGCGGGGATGCGCCTGTTTGTTGATAACGAAGACTTTTTCGAGCAGTTGATCAAGCGTGGCTGTCGCATCCGCATGATCATTCTCGACAAAAATAGCGGCGCGGCTGAAGTGGTGCGGCAGGGCGCGAATTACGCACGACTGACCGCCGATATTGAGGAAACCGAGCGCCGCGCTAAGCAGTTTATTCAAGCGCTGGGCAAGGTGCGCGGTTCGCTGGAAGTGCGCGCCAGCACATGGTTGATGCCCATGGGCTTGATCATGATCGATCAGCAGCGCCCGACCGGGGTGATCTCGATTGGCTTTCACCCGCTTGACCCGAACTCCAGCGAGTCCAAGCAGCGCTATTTGACCGTGCGCGCCGCCGATGATGCGCTGCATTTTGCGTATTTCGCGGGGCAGTTCGATGCGCTGTGGCAGCAATCAGCGGTTAACGTGGTGGCTAGAACACCGTGATCACAGTGGGGCGACGGTGCGCGTTTCGCGCCAAGGCGTGGCACACGCACCGTCGCCCTCGTGGCGTTAGCTTTCCGTGTTATCGCTCATGATCACCAAGCCTTCGCTTTCCACCCGCTGCACAAACAGCGCGTGAATTTCGCCCAGCTCGGCATGACGCCCTAATGCCTTCTTCGAGAACAGCAGTTCACCGTTAACCTCGAACTCGAACACGCCGCTGCTTCCCGGCACGAGCGTGAACGACCGAATAAACACTTCAAGCGAGCGCTGACCGAGAATTTCACGCGCCAGTTCGAGCGCGCGCGGTGTGTACCCGCAGGGCGCACAATACGTCAGACGAAGTTCAAAATTTTGCTGCTGCATTTTACTGCCTCACACTAAACCAAACGTTACATTTGATCCTACCGTGTGTATTCGTGCAGCACAAGGCGCGCGAGAAGGTTATACTTGAGAGGAAATAGAACAGCATTATGCTTAAGGAGTTCCCCATGCGTCGTTTTGTCCTCATGCTGATCGTGATCTTCCTGATCGCACTGCCCGCCGCCGCGCAAGAAGCGCCGCCTCAGATCAACATCGCGCTGGCGCGCTTGAGCGAAGCGTTAGGACGGCAGATCAGCCTTGTCGATCTCGACCGTTACGCCTTCCGGCAGGATTTTTTCACCGACAGCGCGCTCGGCTGTCCGCTGGTGGCGGGAACGGCGCTGTCTTCCCCCGTGAGCGCGTATACGTTCGATCTCACGTATCAGGAAATCACTTATAACGTGCGCGTCTCGTTCGATGGCGCGAATGCGTTCGTGTGCGAAAACGCGCTGCTCACGCTGCCCACCGCCGACCCGAACTCGAACTGTCCGCCCGATTTCGCGGGTTATCTCGCGCCGCGTTTGCGCGTGGGCGGTCAGGGACGGCTTGGCACGGGTGGCACGCCCAATCGTCTACGGACTGCGCCGAGCGTCAACGCCGAACAGATCGGCTTGATCGAGCCGGGCAGCACTGTCAACGTGATCGGGGGTCCTTCGTGTGAGGACACATCGCGCATTGTGTGGTGGCGGGTCGCCTATGACAACACCATCGGCTGGACGGCGGAAGGTCAACTGCCGAACAATTATTTTCTCGCATCGGTGGGCGCTGCACCGCTTGGCACGCTGCCGCTGGAACGCTCCTTGATCAACACGAACACGATCAACGCGCTCGCGCCGCTGGCGGATGCCGCTTTCAGCGGTGCGCGGGCGGTTGCCTTCACCCAAAACGGACAAGCGCTGTTGGTGGCGGGCGACGATGGCGCGGCGCTGTATAACCTGCTGGATGGCAGCAGCACCGTGATCACGGACGATGCCGTGACCACTGCCGCGATCAGCGCCGACGGACGTTCAGCGCTGTATGCCACGCTCGATAACGCGGTGTATCTGCGCGACTTGCAAGCTGCGCCCGACGCTGAACCCGCCTTGATCAGCCCGCAGGGGGATGTCGTCAATGCGCTGGCGTTCGGCGCGGACGGCGGCACGTATGCCATCGGGCGCGGCGATCCGGTGCTGTCGCCCGTGTCGCGCCCCGCCATCGAGTTATTCGTAACGGGACAACTGCCGCAAGTCACTTTGACGGAAGCGCCCGTGCGCGCGCTGGCTTTCGCCCCGCCAACAAATCCGCCAACCGGCGAACGCCTAGCCTACATTGACGACGCTGTGCGCCTGCTGACTTTCAACGCTGACCCGCAGATCGTCGCGGCGCTGGCACAAACCAATCTGACGAATGCCGCGATCACGTGGTTCAACCCGAACGTGATCCTGTTTAGTGATGGCGCAGCCCTGCGCGCCGAGAATATCTCGACACGCATCACGCAAACATACAGCGGCGATGCCACCGAAGCCGCGCTTGCTGCCAGCGTCAACCGCGACGAAACGCTGATCGCGGCGCTGCTGACGACGGGCGGGCAGGCACGTTTGGCGATCTTCTTCGCGGAAACCGGCGATCTACTGTTTGCCGAAAGCTATGCCGATGCGGTCGCAATCGCGTTTAGTCCCGATGGCACGCTGATCGCGCTGGCGGGCGCCAATGGCGTCACGCTGATCGGCGTCGATGTCGGCGGGATCGCGGTCGGCTGATTCCGGCGTGTGTTATAATGCGCGTTCATGCACATCAGGCTGAACGCGCATTTACTTTCCGGCGCAGCAGGGTATCGCTCCGCCGGAATTCATCAATATATCGACGGGTTGCTGCGTCACCTTGCCGATCATGCGCCCGCCGACTGGCGCTTGACCGCACACGTGGGCGCGCAGGTCACGAGCGCTCATTATCCGCGCGTGGAGATCGCCCGCG
>JBGSRB010000179.1:0-1996 GCA_041737735.1 Anaerolineae bacterium
TCGGTGAGGGCGTAGGCGTCGCCGCTTGATACGGGTTGAGCGCATACACCGACACGGCGCGCGAACTGAACAGCCACGCCTCCCACGCGGGGATGAGCGCGGCGGGCGCGCTATCCATCAAGCGGCGATAAGCGGCGTCGAAACCCTCATCGGTGATGGCGTGCGCTAGATCATACAAGCCGTCAAAGCCGATGCTTTCCGCGATGAACAAGACCATACCGAACGCTTGCGCGTCCCATAACAGGGTGTCGCGCTGGATGTTCAGCGCCGTCAAATTGAGCAACCGATTCGCGCGCGCGGCGATCTGCGCTTCGTTCAGCAGATCAGTTTTGAGCGTGGGCAGATGAAACGTGACCAAGCCCTCGACAAACCACGCCGGCACCGTGGACGCCGCCCCGCGCCACCACTGATCATACATGCCGCGCACAATGTGATCGATCACGATGTTTTCGGAAGTCATGCCGCGCGCCAGCACATAGCGATCATAACCCGCCGTGACCGCATCGAGCATTCCGTCGGCGCATTCGACTTCCACGCCGCTGATCACACCGCGCGCGCGTCCATCGACACACGCCGGATCAGCCGCGAAGATCAGCAGGTCGAAGCGCGGCAGCGTCAGCGTTTCCGCGAACGTGTGCTGCCACACCTGATCGTAATAGCTTGGCACGCGCGCCAACACGGCGGAGTCGTCAGCAGGCAGCGCGATCCGCACGGGCGATCCATCGTCAAGGCGCGCCCACGTTTGACGCGGATCAGCAAATTGCACTTCATCCGTAGAGCGAATCGGATCAGCGCCCGTGTTCAGCGTGACTTCCCACTCGTAACGCAAGCGCGCGAACAGCGGCGGCGGATCAGCCACCGGAAGCAGCCACGTCGTGCGCAGGCGTAAGTTTGGTTCGTCGGGATTAATCACATCGACGCGCGGATCAAGCGTGATGATCACCGGTTCGGCTGCGCTTGACTCTTGGCTGATCGTCAGCGTCGCGCCTGTGATCTCATCCAGTGGATGCGCCACATCGAGCGCGAAATGCACCGCCTGCGGGAAGATCACTTCCGCCAGCGTGTAATTGATGCGCGCATCGATCACATCATCCTGCGCGCGCGCGGTCGTCGTGATCAGCAGCACGGCGATCAACAGCAGCCATTTCATGCGCGCCGCCCTCATGTGACCACGCTCGACGCCCAGATCGCCAGCGCCAACTGAATGAAGTTATACACGAAATGCGCGATGATGGCGGCGGTCGTGCTGTGACGCTGGCGCAGCCAGCCCAACGCCAACGACAGCGTGATGATCGCCACCGTCGCGGGCGTTAACGCATACTGTGTGTGCAGCACCGCGAAAAAGATGCTGGTCAGCACGTTGCCGAACACGGGTTGCAGCGCGCCGCGAAAGAAAATCTCTTCGCCCAACGCCACCATCCCGCTGATCGCCAGCGCCAACGGAATCGAGTTGATCGCCGCGCCGATCTGTTGGGCGGCGGCGGTTTGATCCGCCAGTTGATCAGCGGGAACCAGCGCTGACCACACCAGCGCGATGATGATCACCACGCCATACATGCCCAACCCGACGCCCACGCCCCAATTGACATCGGCAGGTTGCGGCGCGCGCAAACCCAACCGCACCAGCGCCGCGCGCGGATCGCGCCGGATGAACAACCCGATGCCCAACGCACTGCCCAACAACCACAACACCTGTGTGATCAGCGCGTCGTTCAGGCTGACGCCGCCCGCGCTCTCGATGCTTTCCGCCAAGCCGCTGATCCCGCCGATCAACGCGAACTGCGCCAGCGTTTGCGCGGTGAAGATCAAGATCAGCGCGACGGCGGTCGTGTGCAGCGCCGACTGCGGATCATACGTGCTGTGCGCGGGCAGGATCGCGCGCAAACGCATACGGGCGGGCGCGCTGGCGATCATGATCGCAGCCACGCCCAGCAGCAGCACAATCACGATGCCCGCCGCGCTCGTGTCGCCCGCTTGATCGGGACGCGGCACGATC
>JBGSRB010000186.1:0-4988 GCA_041737735.1 Anaerolineae bacterium
GAATATGACACCACACGCGCGATCAACCCGTATGGCTACAGCAAATGGGTGGGCGAACGCGCTGTCATGGCGGTGAATCCGCGCCATTACATCGTGCGGACGGCGTGGTTGTTCGCGCATGGCGGCAAAAACTTCATTCAGACGATGCTCAACGCGGCGGCAGCGGGCAAAACTCTGCGCGTCGTGACCAACGAGATCGCCAACCCGACGTATACCGACGATCTCGCGGACGCACTCGCGGCGCTGATCACAAGCGAGCGCTTTGGCGTGTATCATCTGGTCAATGCTGGCGCGGCGTCACGTTATGCGTTCGCGCGCTATGTGCTGGATCGCGCGGGCTATGCTGATACGCCGATCACGCCGATCAGCGCGCAGCAGTGGCAGCGTCCGTCACTGCCGCCGGAATATACGCCGCTGGAGAATCACACGGGCGCGCTGATCGGGATCACGCTGCGCGGGTGGCAGGCGGCGGTGGATGCGTTCTTGACGCGCGAAGGCGTGGTTATAGCGTAGTTACGCCCGGATTCACGGCTTGAACTGAATCACGCCGAACGTGCCGCTGGTGCGCCAATCGGCGTCCGCCTGATCAAGCGCGGCGGCGCGGTCGGCGTCTAACCCGACGATGGGTTCGCTCTTGATCGTGCGCAGCGCCAACAGCGGCGCGGGAAAATACGCGGTCACGTCGGCGAACGGCGTCGTTACAGCCCAGAGCGCATCGCTGACCATGCGGCGGTAGTTGGCGTCGCCCTTGATGATCACCAAGCGCGCGTCGCTCAACTGCTCGTGCAAATGCGGCGGCAGCGCCTCCAGAAAATGCCCGCTGTTCCAAAACGGATCGGACTGAATGTTCAGGCGACCTTCCATGAGCGCGTTTTGCAAGCGCTGACCGACTTCGTTAATGGGCGGCGCGAATCCGCGCGTGAGATCGCCGCGACCGGAAAGCTCGGTCAGCAGCGTGAGAACATCATCGTGCGTGGCATCGCTGACGAACGTGGGATGCTGTTTGACGTGCAGCGTGACCGTCTCGACCACGTGATCGAGCAGATAATCGCTGAGCAGCAAGTCCATCGCCAACTCGGTGCCGGTGTTGTCGCAAATGATGTGCAGCGCGCCCGGCGGCTGGTTGACGAGATGCGCCACCACGTCCAGCCGATCATCGACGATCAGGTCGCTGGCGCCTGCGCTGACGCCGAGTTCGGCAATATGGGACAAGCTCAAGTCGATGCGGTTGCCCCACAGCGCCGCCAACAGCAGGGCGGGTAGGGCGTCGTCGGCATCAGCGGCGTGATACGCGCTGAGCAGCGCCGTCCATAATTGTTCGCCGCGTAATTCTTCGATTTTCTCGTGGAAGAACGGATCAAAGCCGGTGCTGGCATGATCGATCGCGTCGATCAGCAGGCGATAGACGTAGGTTTCCGCGAAAAACCAGTCGGTGGCAAGCCAGGTTTGATCCTGATGCTGTTCGGTCAGCTTCTGCCACAACGGATCGCTGTGCAACGGGATCGGCGCATTGTGGATCAGCGCGTCGTGCAGGGCATCAAGCGCATCGTGGATCGTGTCGGCTAATTCCGGGTTGCGCTGCTGCACCTGCCGGATCATCGCGGGCAGGCGCACACGCATGGTGTGATGAGCGAAAGTGTTGCTGGTGTCGGTGCGGATCGGCGGCGGTGGCACGCGGTTATTGGTCATAGATCGGCTTCCCTTTCGTTAGCGGTGGGAATCGTTTGCGCTTGAGTATAGCGCATCGCGCCGCGCGCGGGATTCTTTCAGTTGGTTTTCGCCCGCGCATCATCTAAAATCGGTTGGTATCCGATCACACCAACGCGCACAGTAAAGCGAGTTCATGCCCACAGCCACACCACCCCCCAACACGTTATCCGACCGCGCGCGCGCCGTGTTCAGCGGAATCACTATGCGCGCGGGCAGTCTGGTGCATGGTTGGGGCATTCACCCCGACACGATCACGATCGTCGGCTTGATCGTGGTGGCGCTCGGAGCAGTGGCGATTGCGCTGGGTGAACTGCCGTTGGGCGGCGTGATCCTGCTGATCAGCCTGCCGCTGGATGCGCTGGACGGCGCGGTGGCGCGGGCGATGGGGCGCACCGATCAATTCGGCGCGGTGCTGGATTCCACGCTGGATCGCTATGCCGACGGCTTGATCTTCGGGGCGCTAGCGGTGCATTTCGCCCGCCTGAATCAGCTTGATCATTTGCTGCTGGTGCTGGCAGCCCTGATGGGCAGTTTTGTGGTAAGCTATGTGCGCGCGCGCGCTGGTGAAGCGGGTTTATCCGTGAAGATCGGGTTGTTCTCGCGCTTTGAGCGCGTGATCACGCTGCTGCTCGCGCTGTTGATCCCGCCCCTGCTGATCCCCGGCATGTGGGTGTTGGCGCTCGGCACGAACATCACTGGTGGGCAGCGCTTATGGTATGTCTATACGCATCTCGACAAAGAGGTTTGAATTATGGAGTTTGGCGCGCAGTACATTGAGTTATTCGATACGCTGCAAATTCGTTATTACGGCATCATCATTGTCGCGGCGATGATGATCGCGGCGGTGGTCGCCGCGCGCTTAGCCACGCGCGACGGGCGCGACCCGGATCATATTTGGGGCGCGCTGACGTGGGCGATCATCCCCGCGATCTTGCTGGCGCGCTTGTGGTTCGTGCTGTTTCCGCCGCAAACGGCAATCGACGCCGGACAAACCACCGCGTGGTATTTCGAGAATTTCTTCAACCTGCAAAATGGCGCGATTGCCATCTGGAGCGGCGGGTTAAGTATTTTCGGCGCGGTGTTGGGCGGCTTTTTGGGCGCGTACATCTATATGCGGCGCAACAAGCTGCCGCTGCTGCCGTGGCTGGATATTGCCGGTGTCACGCTGCCGTTGGGTCAGGCGATTGGACGTTGGGCGAACTTCGTCAATCAAGAGATTTACGGCATCCCGACTGATCTGCCGTGGGGCATCACCATCGACTCGGCGTATCGCGTCGCGCCGTTCCGCTCGTTGGTCGATTATCCGCTGACGACGGGCTTTCATCCGCTGTTCCTGTACGAATCGCTGTGGAGCTTGATCGCGTTCATCGTGTTGATCACGCTGTTCACACGCAATCGGGATCAACTGCGCTATGGCGATCTGTTCCTGCTGTACGTGATGCAGTATGCGTTCATTCGCTTCCTGCTCGAATTCATCCGCGTGGATGTGACGCTGGTGGGCGGCGTGAATCTGTCGCAAGTCGTGACGGGGATCGCGTTCATCGCCGCGCTGATCGCGTTTGTGGTGCGGCGCAATCAACCGACGGTGGCGCAAGAGAAGCAGCGCGAAGCCGATCAAAAGCGGCGTCAGCAAGCGGCGGCGTAAACGACGCAGCACAACACAACCGAAAATCAGCAAAAAAGGGGCGGCTTACACGGTGTAGGCTGCCCCTTTGTGGTTGTTAGAAGTGGTCGAGCGTATTTACGCTTCCGCTTGCGGCGGAATTTCCAGCGTGATCGCCTGATCGATCAGGCTGCGGAACGCATCTTCCGGCAGCGCGCCCGGCTGATTAAAAATCATGGTGCGCTGCTTGATGATCATCAGGTTGGGGATGCTGCGGACATTGAAAGCCTGCGACAAGGCGGGGTTTTCATCCACATTCACCTTGGCGATCTTGATCTTGCCGCTATATTCCTGCGCCATCTTATCGAGAACAGGCGCCACCATGCGGCAGGGTCCACACCATTCCGCCCAGAAATCGACCAGCACGGGCAAATCGCTGTTGAGAACTTCATCCTCAAAAGTGGCGTCGGTCACGGTGACGGGCGTGGTCAGGGCGTTGATTGGTTCATTCATGGGTAGATCATCCTTTGATTGTGCGGGCGCGGGTTCGGTGGCTGGCACCTCCGGCGCGCGCTGATTGAGCGTTGTTTGCAGCAGTTCCACCGCTAGGGGCAGGTCAGTTGCCCATGGGCGCAAACGGCGCACCACTTCAGCGCCATCGCACCACGCGATCAAGACGGGTTTTTCGCCCACGCCAAAATGCTCGGCAAGCGCGGGTTCGGCGCGGGGATCGAGCTTGACAAAGGCGATGCCGCTGGTGCCTTGTGCGCTGGTCTTGGCGAACGCCGTCCTGAAATCACTGCGCAGCCCCTCCCCCGTTGTAAACAAAAACAGGATCGCGCGGCTGGCGAAGCGCTGGCGAATTGTGTCGTTGACCATACAGACCTCGGGTGTCAACCACTGTCATAATATGACAGACGCGCCGACATAAAAGCGTCTTACGTCGTTTTTGAGCAATTTCCGGCGGTAGTTGTTAAGCCGACTCGGTTTGCGGAGGGATCGCGCCGAGATGATCGCTTAAGGCGATCACGGCGGCGCGCACGGGTTCGGGCAGATCGGCGTGTTCGCTCAGGCGCTGCACGAGAAAACGGTCATTCAGGTTGAGCGCGACCATGCCCATGTAATCGTATTTGCCCGCGCGCGTGAACAACGTTGGATAATCCGTATCGGCGTGAAAACGCACGGCGTCGATGATTACGCGCAGCGCGGTGGCGCGTCCGTCGGCGCGCACGCGCACAGCCAGCGGATCGACGGCGTGATCGGCGCACAACTTGTCGAGCGCGTCGCAGCGGCGAAGCGTCTCGCTCCACCACGCGGCATAGGCGGGAAAGCGATCCGCTGTCGTCGGGATGCGCTCACCGCGCAGCGTCATCCCCAACGCGCCGATGAATGCGCGCACGTAGTCGGCTAAGGTGCGTTGTTTCATCGGCGTCGCCCGCCTGCGCGTGAACTTTGTCCGCGTTTGGCGAACGAACGGCGCGCGAACTCGACGCCCGCGCCAATGATGATCACCGCCTGCACGCCGAGCGCGATCAACAACCACGTTTGCTGCTGTCCGCGATTGTTGGGCGTGACCGTCACGGCGCTTTCCAGCGGATCGGACGGCGGCGCGACTTGCAGCGGGTCAACGGTCGCGGCGAAGGCGATGGCTTGCACGGCGTCGGTTGCGGTCGCT
>JBGSRB010000195.1:0-3218 GCA_041737735.1 Anaerolineae bacterium
CGCGCCCATGATCATCAGCGTGATCACAGCGAAGGCGCGCCGCCGCACATCCGTGAGCGCAAACGCAAACGCCAGCGCAAACGGAAGGCAGCGCCCCAAGAATAAGCCGACATTGTTAGGCGATCCGTAGACGCTGGCGAGGCGGCGCGCGCCCGCTTCCGCCGTGATGATGGCATCGCCGCGCACGTAGCTGAACAAACCGATCACGGCGACGAGCAAGCCCGCGATCAACAGCGCATCGACCAAGCGCAGCAGATCGCGTTGATCGCGGGCATACGTTCGCACCATCAGATAAAACAACGCGGGTTCGAGCATCAGCGTGCGAAATTCGGTGATCGCGGGTGTGCGATAGGCTGACCACGTCAGCGCCAGCGCGCCGATGGCTACCCACGCCACGATCAGCCAGTCGAGCGCGGTCAAGCGCATGAGGAGTTCAAATAGCGTCGGCTGATCAGCGCGCGGCGTGGTCTGGCGTTTGCGTCCCCATGCGGCGAGTGTGCGCGCGCTCCACGCCGCGAAGGTCATCAGCACCACGAGTTCCGCCATCGGAAACGCGAAACTGTAGAGTTCCACCGGAAACAAGAAGAACGGCGCGTATAAGATCACCAGCATCAGCCCTAGATCGATGCGCTGATAAATGATCACAAACAAGGCGATCAGCGCGGCGATGGTGATCACGATGTGCGGTTGAAGGTAGATTGCGCCAGCAGTGAGCAGCGCTAAGCCGATCTGCACGGGTTCGCGGCGAAAAATGTTCGGGATCGCGTCCTGCCATGTGAGCAGCAAGCCGAACATCAGCGCCAGCGATGTGATAATGCTGATCAGTGTTTGCGCCGCATCACCCAAGCGCATCCAGATCGCGCGCAGCGGATGCAGCAGCACGCGCCAATTGATCTGCGCGGCGGTGATGACGACGGCGATGAACGTGACCAAGCTGGTGAGCAGCGCGACCGCGATTAAGCGATCATAAGGTGCAGCCCGATTGCCTGAACTGACCGCTATGCCCGCCAACGCCCAACGATCCCAGCCGCGATCCGCTGTGACCGCCAGCGTGTGCGGCACATTCCCGACTCCACGCGCCACCGGAAGCAGCGCAAGTTCAGGTTGGCGCGTGGCGCTGGTCAGCGTGATGTAAGCATTGCCCGACGCATCGCGCGCGGTGCCGTTGGCGGGCGCGCCATCGACCGTTGGATACAAATAGGCGAGATAATCGTCACGGCGCAGCAGCAGCGCCAGCGCATCGCCGTGAAAATCAAAGCTGAAGCGGCTGTCTTGCACCCAACCGATGTCAGCGCCCAGTGCGCCGAACGTCCAGACGCCGCTGTAACGGGCATACGGGTTCGCTGGAAAGTGTAAGCCGTGCGTTGCGCCTTCGCTCACGGGACGCGCCGCCAGCGCGTCATACAATGGCGTGAGTTGATTGGCGGCGTCGATCAGCGCGAAGCCCCAAAACGGATCATCGGCGGGCAAATTCGGTTGCCAATGCGTGAGGATCATGCCCCCCAACCACGCCCATTCATGTTCAGCGCGATCCAGTGCGCCCAACGTGTACTGGATGCGCTGCTCGGCGCTCACCTGCCCCCAGATCGACGGCGCGCCGCCCCAGTCAGCGGGCAGACTGTTCCAGCCCCACGCATTCGCCCATAGCGCTTTGGTGCCTGCGCCATGTTCGACCAGCAGTTCGCGCAGCGCGATCAGGCGGGCAAAGTTGAGCGTGTCAGCGCGCACAGTTCGATCATCCGGTGCGGAGTCGAAGCCATAGGGCTTGGCGGCGGCGGCATCGAAATAATCCGCCGCACCTAACGTCAGCAGATCAGCGAAGTAAGCCATATCGCTGCTATTGCGCGGTGTGGTTTCGGTAGTGGGCGCAAGCGCGGCGGCGATTACAGTGGCGCGCGCGTCAGCGCCGTGAATTGCGGCATAAGCTGCTTGCAGCAGCGCGAGATACTCGATCGGTCGCGGTTCTAGTCCGCCCCACGCCGCGGCTAAATTCGGCTCGTCCCAGATTTCGTAATAGTCGATCACACCACCGTAGCGCTCGGCAAACGCGCGCGCAAACGCCGCCAGATTAGCGGGATCAGCCGGCGGCGCGCTGGGATCGTCGCCTGTGCGCGTCCATGCGGGCGCTGTGTGGATCACGGCGACCAGTTCGAGCGTCGGTTCTTCGGCAAATGCCGCCGCAAGCTGATCCCAGAGCGCCCAATCGTAAGCACCGCGTGTCGGTTCGATCTCGCCCCAACGGACGAACTGGCGCACCCATGTCACGCCTGCTGCGCGCATCAGCGTCAGTTGTTCGCGCAGCGCGGCAGCGTCATACTGACTCAGTTCAGCGTTGACGCCCAAGCGTGGCACGCGAAACGGCAGATCAGCCGTTTGTGTCGGATCAACCCACCCGCGCAGTTGATACGCCCGTTCATCCAGCGCCGCCGCCAGCGTGATCAGCGCGCCGCTGAATAGAAGCAGCAGAATGATGAGGATGAATACGTGCCGCCGCATGATCGTCAGCGCGTCCAGATGGGGCGCGTTGCCGCGCGATCCAAGGTCATTTGATGGGCAACGCCCGAACTAACATCGACTACCCATAAATTGCCGCCGTAGATCAGCGCGATCTCGGTCGCATCCGGATTCCACGCGAAATAGGGTGCGTTCGCCGTGATGCCTGCTTGTCCCGCTTGCGGAAAAATCACGCGGGCATTGCTACCGTCACGGTCGGCAATCACGAGGTCATATTCGGCACTTTCGCTGACGCTGTTGGCGATCTCGCGCGCGCGCAGATAGGCGATATAACCGCTCCCATTCGCTGACATGGGCGAATACTGCGGTTTCGACCAGATGCCCGCGTTCTGTACCACATCGACGTTAAACGTGCCGCTGACCGCCGCGACATTGACATGGAACGCCGGGCTGGTTTCCGGCGGTTCGCTGCCGATGGGCTGCCCGTGAACCGTCGTCAGGATCAGGCTTTGATCGGGTGACCACGACACGGTCGCGCGCCATGACCACGGCTGGCGGCTGGAAAACACCGGATACGTCAGCAGTGTTTGGAATGCGCCCGTGTCGGTATCGACCAAGCCAAGCGCGTCGGCACGCACCCATGCCAACTGCGATCCATCGGACGACCACGAAAAGCCCGTTCCCCACCAGCTATATAACCAGCCGCTGGAGCGCTCGACTAACTGACGCGCGCTGAGTGACTGCCCCGTTTGCGGATCGATCCG
>JBGSRB010000211.1:0-1690 GCA_041737735.1 Anaerolineae bacterium
GCGGCAAAGCGATGCGCGTCCGATCACGGTCAGCCGCGCGATCACGACACCGCCCGCCGCCAACAGCGCGACCTTCATCGAAGGCACGTTGGGCGAAGGTTGGCGTTTGAGTCTTGATGATGGCGACCTGCACCTGTTCACCGATGCCGAGTTGTTCGGCTGGAGCCGCCCCGAACCGCGCCGCCGCAAAAACGCCAAGCCACCGCGCGCGCCCAAGCTCGATTACGCCGACCTCAATGTGGGCGATTTCGTCGTGCATGTCGATTATGGCGTGGGCAAGTTCGCCGGAATGCGCCGCCGCACCATCGACGACGCCCAGCGCGAGTATCTCGTGGTCGAATACGCGGGAACGGATACGCTGTTCGTGCCGATCCATCAAGCGGATCGCCTCTCGCGCTACATCGGCACGGATGATCGACCGCCCGCATTAGGCAAGCTCGGTCAGCCCGACTGGATTCGCATCAAGACCAAGGCGCGGAAAGCGGTTGAGGATGAAGCGCGCGAACTGCTGGCAATCTATGCGCAGCGCTACGCTTCCAGCGGTTATGCGTTTAATCCCGACACACCCATGCAGCACGAACTCGAAGCGTCATTCCCGTTTGTTGAAACCGAAGATCAACTGCGCGCCGTGCGCGATGTCAAGCATGACATGGAACAGGATTACCCGATGGATCGCCTGATCTGCGGCGATGTGGGTTATGGCAAGACCGAAGTCGCGCTGCGGGCTGCCTTCAAAGCGCTGAACGATAGCAAGCAGGTGGCGATCCTCGTGCCGACGACCATCCTCGCGCAGCAGCATTACGAAACTTTCAGCCGCAGATTGGCGGCGTTCCCTGTGCGCGTCGAGATGCTGTCGCGCTTCCGCGACAAAGCCGCGCAGGAACGCATCCTCAAGCAGGTGGCAGCGGGCGAGATCGACATCATCATCGGCACGCATCGCCTCTTGAGCGCCGACGTAGACATCCCCAAGTTGGGCTTGGTGATCATCGACGAAGAACAGCGTTTTGGCGTCAAGCACAAAGATCACTTCAAGCGCCTGCGCGCGCAGATCGATGTGTTGACGCTGACCGCCACGCCGATCCCGCGCACGTTGTACATGGGCTTAAGCGGTGTGCGCGACATCAGCATGATCCAGACCGCACCCGAAGATCGCCTGCCCGTGATCACGCATGTCGGCGCGTTCGATGATCGCTTGATCCGACAAGCGTTCTTGCGTGAGATGGAGCGCGGCGGGCAGATTTTCGTGGTGCATAACCGCATCCAAACGATCGATACCATCGTCGAGCGCATCAGCGAAATCGTGCCGGAAGCGCGCATCATTAGCGGGCATGGTCAAATGGACGAACGCCTGTTGGAGAGCGTGATGACGCGCTTCGCGCATGGCGAATACGATGCGCTGGTGGCAACCGCGATCATCGAAAGCGGGCTGGATATTCCCAACGCCAACACGCTGATTGTGGATCGCGCCGATATATTCGGCTTGGCGCAGCTTTATCAACTGCGCGGGCGTGTGGGGCGCGGCGCCCAGCAAGCCTATGCCTATTTTTTCCATCCGGCAGCCAATCGCCTGAGCGAAGAAGCGCGCGCCCGTTTAGAAACATTGGCGGAATACACCGCTTTGGGCAGCGGTTATCAGATCGCCATGCGTGATCTCGAACTGCGCGGCGCGGGCGACATCCTCTCGACGCGC
>JBGSRB010000262.1:0-2508 GCA_041737735.1 Anaerolineae bacterium
AGAGCGCACATGAATCGAGATGCCCCATTTGCCGCAAAGATCGCCTTCCGGCTGCCCCAGCCGCTTTACGACAAGCTGGTGCTGTGGGCGGAACAGGAAGACCGTCCGCTTGCCAACCTGATCTACACGCTGGTCAAGCAGGCGATGACTGAACACGAGCACGAAATGAAAGCTGCCGAGATGCAAAAGGAGATGATGTAATGCTGACTGATGAACGGATTCACGATTTACGTGACTTGGTGGAGGCGTATCTCGGCAAACCGCTGGCTGCCAGCGCACATGCTGGACTGTGGCGCTGCCCAGTCTGCCCACCCGAACGTCACGCCCTGCTTATGGTCTCGACGGATGAGTATCGCTGCTTGAGCGGCTATCCGTGCGACGGCGGCGCGAGCGAGTGGATGCAAAACATTGACCAAGAACCGGACGAACCGATCATGATCGGGGTGCCAGCATGAGCGGTTCGCACGATGTAGTGGCGGCTGAAGACGCCCCCGGTACGATGATCAAGCGGGTCTTCCACATCGCAAAGATCCTTGCTGTGGTCACGAATGTTCACGAAATGGAGCGAGAATCGCCAGAAAATCGTGTCAAAAATCGGGACGCGCTGGATCTACGGTATCGTGAAGAAGACGTGACGATACCTACAGCTTGAGTGAGGATTTTCAATGACGGCACCTAATCGAAAGAAACAAGTTCCTGCCTCACCCCAACCGGGATGGGCAATCTATTTGCGGACAAGCAGCGACGAGAACCAGAAACCGGAACTCTCTCGTGACCGTCAGCGCACGATGATTCAGATGAGCTTTTTGGAGTTATCTGATCTGCCAATTTACGGTGAGTACATCGACGTACTGACGGGCAAAGACCCGCGCCGGAAGGACTATCAGCGGATGCTTGCGGATGCGCGGGCAGGCAAGTTCTCGCATGTCGTCGTTGAGCGTGCGGATCGCTTCGGACGCAACGATACCGAGGCACTCCGGGCGATTGATGAGCTGCATGAGTTTGGCATCGCTGTACGCTTTGCAAATGCGCCAGACCTTGATCCCATCGACCCGGATGATCGTGTCCTTGTGACCCTAACGTTTGCCCTCGCCCGCCGTGAATCGGCACTCATGGGTTTGCGCGTAAAAGGCGGGTTGAAAGCGAAACGTGAAAGTGGTGGGTACGCTGGGCGTGCCCCCGACGGGTATCTCAATATGCGTGGACAAACCGAACTTGACCAGCGCAGCGAGATGGGACGCATCAGCTATTGGATTGAACTTGATCCGACAAGGGCGCATATCTGGCAGGAAGCGTGGGCGCTGCTGCTGACTGGTACGCTGTCAGTAGGCGAGATCGCTGAAGCACTGCACGCTAAAGGCTACAGCGACCGAAGCGGCAAACCATTCGTGGTCATAGGTAAAACAGGTACGCGGCGACCACTCACGGATAAGCTGCTGCGTGCCTTCTATGACTGGACATACGCCGGATGGGTTGTGAGCGAATGCGATAACATCGCGCCGAAGACCATTCGAGGGAAGTGGGAACCGCTCGTTTCGACCGAAGATTTTGAAACTGGGCTGGCGATCTTGCAGCGGCTTCTGAACGAGTCGGATGAGCGGACATCATGAGTGACTATCGACGTAAGAAGGCTGCGCCCGCCCCGCCGCAGCCTGGTTGGGCGATTTATCTGCGTACCAGCAGCGAGGATCACCAGAAGCCGGAATTATCGCGGGCGCGGCAACGGTCTCTCATCGATGGCAACGTGCTGGCACACTCCGATCTGCCTGTCATTGACGAGTATGTCGATGTTCTGACAGGAAGGACAGCGAACCGTACAGGCTATCAGCGTATGCTGGCAGATGCGCGTGTCGGCAAATTCTCACATGTGATCGTTGAGCGAGCGGACAGGTTCGGGCGCAATGACTCGGAGGCGCTGCGCGCCATCGACGAACTAAACGAGTTTGGGGTATCGGTGCGTTTTGCCAATTCCCCCGATCTCGACCCGATGGACCCGGATGACCGGATACTGGTCGCGCTTTCGTTTACGCTTGCACGGCGCGAGTCAGCGCTGCTCGGCATCCGCACACGCGGCGGGCAGCAGGCGAAGCGCAAGAGCGGTGGCTACATCAGCCTTGCGCCCGACGGCTACAGGAACGTGACGGCGCGGACCGACACCAAGAAGAAGACTGATCTGGGGCGATGGGACAAGTGGATCGAGATTGACCCGGAACGCGCTCCGATCTGGCGTCTGGCATGGGATATGCTGCTGGAAGAAAAATGGACACTCGCTGATATAGCCGAACGACTTCACGAGCTTGGCTATCGTCATCGTAGTGGTCGCCCTTTTGTTGAAGTAACTCGGCAAGGTAAACGTACTGCCAACATAACCACCCTATCGCATGTCTTTCATAATTGGGCATACGCGGGCTGGGTGGTTAGCTTCAAAAACGGAGTCTCGCCCAAAACGGTACGCGGAAACTGGGACCCGATTGTCACAACAGAGGAATTCGAGCGTGGGCTTGCCAT
>JBGSRB010000264.1:0-2168 GCA_041737735.1 Anaerolineae bacterium
CGTCCGTGCAGCAGCAGCACCGCCGCGCGCGCTTGCTCCAGCGGAACGCCCGCCGCCAGCATCGGTTGATCGCCGTGAATGTGTTCAGATGCGGTCATCGTGTAAACGCCTTTCGAGAAATTGACTCAAGTCGCGCAAAGGACCTCGTGCCAGCGCGCCCACCATCAACGGGATGTTCGTCACCTGATCGGCGCTGATCTGGCGCGTGATCATCAAGCCCATTTTTTCCTGCACGAGCGGGTCTTGCAGCAGCCAGCGGGCGATCACTTTGCCCCATTCGGGCGTGGGCGTGTAGAGGCTGGCGCGCACGCGATCCAGCGTCGATTGATACATGGGATAGGTCTCGGCGCGTGCGGCATCATCATATTGTTTGAGCGCCGCTGTCCATGTGAGATCGCCGTGCAGGTGCGCTGTGATCGCTTCCGCCAGCAGCTTGGCGGTATACACCGCGTCGAAAATGCCCTGTCCATCGATCGGGTCTTTTTGGTGATAAGCATCGCCCACCAGCGCCCAACCCGCGCCGCCGGGTGCGCGATAGAGATTGCCGATGCGCTTCATGCCGCGCACAGTCGTGACCTGCTCGGCGTCTTTGACCAGCGTCCACAGCACGGGATGGCGCTTGATCAGTGACAGATAGTAGGTTTCGACCTGACCCGCGGGCGGATCGATCAACTCGGATTGTCCTTCGATGGCGATCACTTTGGTGTCGTCGGCGCTGTCCATGATCAGGAAGCCGTAGCCGTAACTGGGGCCGTAGGCGATCGCCGCCGCGCCGCCGTCGTCAAAATTGCTGACGCCGCGCCAGTAAGCATAATAAATCGATGTGGGATACTCATCGTGCGCGTTGATCTCAGCAACATCAAGTTTGCGCGCCACCGTGCTGTAACGTCCGTCGGCACCGACGACGATCCGCGCGCTGACCGTCTGGTGCGATCCGTCGGCATTTTTGATCGTCACGCCTGTGACATGCCCTTTGTCCATGGTCAGATCGATCAGCGCGGTCTGATCGCGCGCGTCAACCGTCGGCAGCGCGCCCGCCGTGTCGAATAACGCGCCGTCGAAGCGTTCGCGGTCGATGGCGTAAGCATAGGCGCGCCCGTTAAAATCGGGGATCGTGATCGCGGCGTGCAAGCCTGCGCTGGCGCTGACCATCCGCAGGATTTTGGGTGTGCCGCGCGCGTAAGCGGCTTCGTCCGCGCCGATCTCATCGAGCAGCGCCATCGTCGGCGCGTAAATGATCGGGCAGGATGCGCTGGGCAAACTGGGCATGGGCGCGCGTTCGATCAACAGCACGCGCCAGCCTGCCAAGCCTAAACGCGCTGCCAGCGTTGAACCCGCCGGACGCCCGCCAACGATGATCACATCGTAATCGGTCATGTGTGTGCCTCGTGAACTTTTCTACAAACACATTATGCCCCGATGTGCAGGCGCGCACGCAGACCATTAAGCAGATGCTTATCATCGGTAGGTGAATTGGGGGGAAGGCGATCAGGGGTGGGGCGCGCTGTAGGATCAGCCCGCCCCGATGCACGGATTTAACGTGCGGATCACTCGGTTTTGGGCTGTTCTTCGTCGGAAGTCGGGCTAAGTTCCGGCGCGGACGCCGCTGTGAGCGCGTTGTCGGACAGCGGCTCAGCTTCAGCCGCAGGCGGATCGCTTTCGGTCGGCGGCAGGTAGTGTTCCTCTTGGTGGTGCTTCTCGTTCACGACCAGATACAACACGATGACGACGGTGGCAGCGGCGATAGCGACGAGAATAAAACCGATCAAGGAATTCATGAAACATCCTCATGCGTTGGTTGACCAAGTGCCGCGTATTGTAACACACAACGCGCGCGGGTTACGCGCGGCAGCCAAGCGGGGCTTGAACGATTCCAAGCCCCCTCACAAGTCAGCATCAACGCCGATTTTACGGCGTGTCGTCGTCGTTGCTCGTCGTGCGGATGCGCCGCGACACCACAATCACGCCGACCAAGCCCATCACCAGCAGGGCTAACATGCCGACGCCGCTGCTGCCGCCGCCGACGACATCATCGAACAAGCCGGTATCAGGCAGCGCGGTGGGCGATGCCAGCGCGAACGGCAGCGTCTCCAAGGCGGGCGGTGTCAGGGTTTGCGCGTCTGGCGTGAAAGCTTCCGCCGTCGCCGTCAGGAACGCGCCCGCGATGG
>JBGSRB010000087.1:0-2896 GCA_041737735.1 Anaerolineae bacterium
GATGAAGCCAATCGAAAAGCCCGCGTGCAGGTTGCCCCACAGCACCATAATCGGCGGGATCAGCCAGATGGCGCGATCCGTTTTCCCCGTGCGATAACGCCACAGCAGCCACAACACCAGTGCGCTGAAGAAAAACGACAGCATCTGCGGGCGTGGCGACCAGAACACCGCCGCCGCCGCCGATCCCAAGATGAGCGTCAAGCCGCGCAAATACACGCTGCCCGCGCTCATGCGGAACACGAAATACATGCCGCCCGTCGCCAGCGCCGCCACATAGATCGTCAAGCCGAGATAACCCGCCGCTGACCACGCGCCATAGAGAATGATCTGCGATCCCCAACTGTGATTGATCCACGGTTCGCCGGCGAACGTGTGCGAAAACGGATCGGCGTGGATCATGCCCTGCGTCAGCGTATGTTCGCCGCTGCGAATGTGCCACCATACATCGGTATCAATCGGCGTGCGCGCCGCCAGCGCGAACACCAGCGCGAACAGCAGGATCACGGCGGTGCGTTCAATCGTCAAAGCGCGCAAATTTATCACGGATTCACGTTCCACTGAAGCTGATCACCTTGCCCACCGTGCGTAACAGGATGGACAAGTCGAGGATCAGCGATTGATGGCGCAGGTAATACAAGTCATATTGCAGCTTGATCAGCGCGTCGTCGTCGTTCGCGCCATAGCCATAGCGCACCTGCGCCCATCCCGTTAAGCCGGGACGCACGATCAAGCGCGTGCGGTAAAACGGAATCTTCTCGCTCAAGCGTCCGACGTGTTCAGGGCGTTCCGGTCGCGGACCCACCATGCTCATATCGCCGCGCAGCACGTTGATCAACTGCGGCACTTCATCTAGGCGCGTTTTGCGTAAGATGCGCCCCACCCGCGTAATGCGCGGATCATCATCCTGCGCGAACACCGCACCTGTTGCGGCTTCGGCGTCCGCGATCATCGAGCGTAGCTTGTAAATCCGCATGATGATGCCGTGTTTGCCCACCCGTTCTTGCGTGTAAAAGATGCTTCCGCGTGAATCCAGTCGCAGCGCCAGCGCCACCAGCGGCAAGATCAACGCGAAGGCGCTCAAACCCACCAGCGCACAGCCAATGTCGATCATGCGCTTGAGCAGCGGATATGGATCGAACGCCGCATCACTGTTGCGAACGGGCAGAAACACCACCGCCCAATCTTCATTGACATACTCAACGGGAACACGTCCGGTCAGCCGTTCGTAGAACAACGCCATCGGCGCGACAGCGATGCCCTGTTCGTAAGCATCCATCACCGCTTGAAACATATCGCCGGGCAGCTTGGCGGTGTCGGTGATCACGATCTCGCTGATGCGATCCCGACTAACGTAATTCATCAAGTCCTCGCCCGTGCCAAGCACGGGAATGCCATGCACCAGTTTGCCTACGTCCGCCGTTGTGCCGATCACGCCGCGCATCTCGTACTCATCGGCGGCATTCTCACGGATCGCGTCGATGATCGTCGCGGCGGAACGCTGATCCGCGCCCACGATCAGCAGGCGGCGCGGCTGACTGACCCATCCGACCAGAAACGGACGCAACAAGCGCCACAAGCCGATCAGCAGGAACGAAGCCGCGCCATAATAGACGATGAACAAGCGCGGCAGCGCGCCCACAGGCGAGAGGAAGAACACGATCAGGTAGACCAACCACGTTTGCGCGGTGATGATCAGCAGGCGGCGGATCGTGCGGTCACGGCGTGCGGCGACATTCAAATCGAAGAAGTCGTTCGCGCTTGCCAGAAACAGCCACAGCGGAATCAACACAACGAACCAATACGCCTGTTCCGCGATGAACTGCGCGTCGAACATGTACGGAGCATCGCGCGTGATGCCCGCGACGCGCGTCCATATCCACAGCGCGATCAACGTGGCGGCGCACACCGCGAAGATGTCGCCCAACGCCAAGAGCAGCCGCCGTTCGGAAAACTCCAACTGACGGCGGCGCGGGCGTGATGTCGGTGGTGGGTTCATGCAGGTTCGACCTCCGACGAGCGCAAACGAAACAACAGCAGCGCGATCACCAGCGCGACCACGCTGATCATCCCACTGGGCAGCAGCCACGCGGGTTGATAGCTAAAGCGAGCTTCCTGCGCGCCCGCGCTCACTGGCACAGCACGACTGTTCAGGTTCGCCGTGTAGATCGGCGCTTCGACACCATCGACGAACACGCGCCAGCCCGGATAAGGCGTGTCGGCAAGGATCAGCCAGCCCGCGCGTTCAGCCTCCAGCGCGATCACAACTTCGCTGCCTGAATCCAGTGTAATGCGAACCGCGTCAGAAAAGTTGCCCGATTCACATGCACCCGCGCCCACAATGTGCGTTTGCGCCGCCGGATTCCATGCAGGATCGACGAGCGCAGCGCGCAGCGAGTCGTCGCTTTCGTGCCAGCAGATCGCGTCGATCAACCGCGCACGCGACGCATCCATGCCCGCCGCTGCCAGCAGCGCCGCCTGATTCTGCGGGATCAAGTCGAAATAATCCGCGAACGACCCCACCAGCAACGGATCAAAGTTGTTGATCAGCGGCGCGCGGTCGATGATGTTCAGGTTGGGCAACCCGGACGCGCGCACAGTATCAAGCTGACGGGCGGCGGTCGCATAATTGTCAAAGCGGAAAAAGCCGCGATCCCCGAATTTGCGCTCGTCCTCATCCAGCGGATCAATGTACGCGCGCGCGGCGCTGGCTTCGATGTCAGCACGATCATAAAAATTGGCTTCAACTGTCGGATTCAAACCCCACGACGCGCTGATCAGATCGGTGGCGACGACGCAGAACACCAGCATCCCCCACCGGATATGGCGGGATGTGTCCGGCGCGGGCTGAGTCAACGTTAGCACAGCGCCCACGATGCCGATCAAGCCCGCAATTGCC
>JBGSRB010000370.1:0-2891 GCA_041737735.1 Anaerolineae bacterium
GCGCTGGCGGCGGTGCTGCAAGCCACGCTGATCCCGCAGATGCGTATTTTGGGCGGTCAGCCTGATCTGGTGCTGCTGTGCGTGATCGCGTGGTCGGTCAACGGACGCTTGGAAACAGGCGTGACGTGGGCGCTGGTGGGCGGCATCGTCAGTGATTTAATGTCCGCCGCGCCGTTGGGAACCAGCGCTTTAGGGCTGGTGCTGCTGGTGTTCGCCATTGATACGATCAAGCGCCAGTTGTTCGGCGTGAACTTTCTGCTGGTGCTGCTGATCGTCGTCGTCGCCACCGCGCTGCACGCCTATCTGATCATGATCGTGCTGGCGATCAGCGGCTTTCGCGTCACCCCGGTGCCAAGCACACTCTACGTCATCCTGCCCAGTGTGGTCTATAATCTAGCCTTCATCGTGCCTGTTTACGTGCTGATCCGGTGGGTGCAGCGGCGTGTGCGCGGTGATGAACGGTTGTTAGCTTAGCGTTGTTGGTTTAGCAGTGAGGTTGTTCCGTCATGCAGCAATTTGACCCGTTTCAGGGGTGGCGGCTGACGTTCTTTCAAGGGATCGTCTTAGCGGTGTTCGCGGTGTTCAGCATCCGCATGTATCAGATGAGCGTCGTCGAAAATCCAACCTGGCAGGCGGCGGCGAACGAAAACCGCTTGAGTGAGCTGCCCGTCGCCGCGCCGCGCGGCACAATCCGTGACCGTTTCGATCAACCACTGGCGGTCAACGTGCCAGCGTACAATGTGCGCGTGATTCCGGCGGCGCTGCCGCCTGCAACCGATGCCACATTGCAGATTTACAATCGCCTGTCCGCGTTGACGGGCGTGCCGCCCACGCGCGCAATTGCGTTAGCCGCACAACGCGACGTGCGCAGCATTGAGGAACTGGTACTCGAAGGCGCAGGCATCGCGCCCTATCGCCCGGTCGTGATCGCCTACGACGTGCCGCGCGGCGTCGCCATGCAAATTCTCGAAGAAACTTATACGCTGCCCGGCGTCAGCATTGACGTGGCGTCGGTGCGCGAATATCCAACGGGTGAATTGACGTCGCCCATCATCGGCTATATGGGGCGTATTCCCGCCGAACGCGAACTCGAATTGATTGAGCAGGGTTATGATCCGGCGTATGACCGCATCGGTTACGCGGGCATTGAAGCCTTTTTAGAGGACACGTTAGCGGGCAATCCGGGGCGCGTGGTGACGGAAGTCGATGTCGCCGGACGACAAATCGGTGATCCTGTGGTGTCACTTCCGCCTATATCAGGTTTAAGCCTGCGCTTGAGCATCGACACCGACTTGCAGCGTGCCGCCGAAACCGCGCTCCGCAACCGCATCGACTTCGTCAACGCCGAAGCCGGACGCTTGGTCAGTCAAACGGGTGTGGTCGTGGCAATGAATCCGATGACGGGCGAGATTCTCGCGCTGGTCAGCTATCCAACTTACGATAATTCGCGCTTCGCCCGCGCCATCGATGTGCCGTATTATCTCGATGTGGCGTCGAACCCCCTGCGCCCGCTGGTCAATCATGCGACGCAATCGTTGTATCCGCCCGGCTCGGTCTGGAAAATGATCACGGCGGCGGGCGTGCTGGAAGAAGATGTGATCGACCCGCGCTCGTATCTCAACGATCCGGGTGACCTGCTGCTGCCGAATCGCTACGCCCCTAACGACACCGCCGCTGCGCAGCGCTTCGTGTGCTGGTTCCGCGAGGGGCATGGCAATCTCGACTTGATCGGCGGCATCGCCCAAAGCTGCGACGTGTATTTCTACCAGATCGGCGGCGGCAACCCGAACGTCTCGGCGCAAGTGCTGCGTCCCGGCGGCTTGGGCATCACGGATTTGTTCCGCTATGCGACCGCGTTCGGCATCGGTTCGCGCCAATGGATCGAACTGCCGTTTGAGAACGCCGGACGGATGCCCGACGCCGACTGGAAACGCCGCAATTATGGCGAGAACTGGTCCACGGGCGACACCTATAACGCCGCATTCGGACAGGGTTACGTCAATGTGACGGTGCTGCAACAGATCAACTACGTCGCTGCTATTGCCAACGGCGGCACGTTGTATCAAACAACGCTGGTGCGCGATGTGCTGGACGCCGAAGGCAACGTCGTGCGCCCGTTCACGCCCACACCGATCCGTCACCTGAATCTCGACCTTGTGCCGGAAGGCGAGCCGATCCGCCTGCTGCTGGTTGAAGATATGATCATGCGTGGGCAGAACAGTCTCGCCTGCACCTGTGAACCCACCAGCGAATGGTATAACGCGACGCGCTGCAACCCGACGACGTATCGCGGCACGGTGGACACCAACCCCGATCCATTTTTGGAAACGCCGCGTGATTACACCGTGTATGTGCCGGACGATTATGACTTCACGGATAACTTCTGCGCGCCCGTGCGTTTCGACACTGATTACCGCCCACCGTTCATCACCAGTGAAAACATCGCGCTGCTTCAGCAGTCGATGCGCTTTACGGTGACCAACGGCACCGCCATGCCCGCCGACCTGCCCTATATCGACACGGCGGGCAAGACCGGCACGGCGGAATACTGCGACGAAGTGGCGCGCCCGTTGGGGCTGTGTCGTCCGGGTAACTGGCCCGCTCATGCGTGGTATGCGGGTTATGCACCTTACGAAAACCCCGAAATTTTAGTGGCGTCGTTCGTCTATAACGGTGGCGAAGGTTCGCAGGTGGCGCTGCCGATTGCGCTGGAAACTATGGAAGCGTATGTCCGTTTGCAAAATGAACGGCAAGGCACGCCGCAGCAGATCGCCGTTGCACCGACAGGCGCGCCGTAAATGATCGTCGCCCCTGACGCCACCGCCAATGCCGTCACCCCGCTGGATCAGCGCGCGCACAGGCGGCGTCTGCTGACATGGTGGTTGCCCGCG
>JBGSRB010000376.1:0-24990 GCA_041737735.1 Anaerolineae bacterium
TGATCCACACTTCGCCGCGCGAAGGTACGGGAACAGTATCCGTGAAGCGTCCGAGCGTGGCGCGCATGTTGACATAGCCGCCCCACAGCGCATGAATCCCGTGTTCACTGGGAAAGCACCAATCGCGCCCGTCGTGAGTGAAGGTTTCCGCCGCGCCGCCGCTTAAGCGCCCGCCCGCCCACAATTGATCGGCTTCTAAGACGATGGGTCTGATGCCGCGTTCGGCTAAATGGGCGGCGGCGGTCAAACCCGCTAAACCGCCGCCAATCACGACAACGGGGAAATGTTCAGGCGTCATGGAGTCTCGTTGGTGTGTGTGCGATTACAAGTGTGGGGGCGAAGACGCGCTTCGCCCCCACGAAACCTAGAAATTGATCATCTGACCTTCAAGCCCATGCGCCGCTTCCTTGACCGCTTCGCTCAGCGTCGGATGCGCGTGAACATTGTGCGCGATCTCTTGCGGCGTCAGTTCGGCAGCGCGTGCCAACGTCAGTTCGGGCAGCAGTTCGGTCACGTCAGGTCCGATCAGGTGCGCGCCCAACATTTCGCCATACTTTTTATCGCTGATCAGCTTGACGAAACCTGTCGCATCGCCCAAGCCGTGCGCTTTACCGTTCGCCTGAAACGGAAATTTCGACACATTGATGTCATAACCGAGATCGCGTGCCTGCTTTTCCGTGTAACCGAAGCTGGCGACCTGTGGCTGGCAGTAAGTCGCGCGCGGCAGCATGACAAATTCGAGTTCGCGCGGGTGTTCACCGGCGATGGCTTCCGCCGCGATGGCGCCCATCACCTCGGCAACATGCGCCAGCATCAGCTTGGCGGTCACATCGCCAATGGCATAGATGTGCGGCACGCTGGTTTGCATCTGCCCGTTGATCTCGATCGCGCCGCGTTCGGTCAGTTTAACGCCCGTGTTCTCCAAGCCGAAGCCTTCCACACGCGGCTTGAAGCCAATCGCCTGCATGATGCGATCCGCCGTGAGCGTTTGCTGCTTGCCTTCGCCATCCGTGACCACGACTTCGACGCGATCCGCGTGATCGGTGATCGATTCGACTTTCGTCTTGGTCATGAATTTGATGCCCGCACGCTTGTACTGCTTCTCCAGCTCGACCGACACTTCTTCATCTTCCAGCGGCAGCAGGTGATCGAGAAACTCGACAATCGTCACATCGACGCCGTAATTGTGATGCACGTAGGCGAACTCGACGCCGATGGCGCCGCCGCCCGCGATGATAATCGACTTAGGCAGGTTCTCGTCCATGATTTGTTCTTCATACGTGACGACGTTGGCGCTGAGTTCCGTGCCGGGGATCAATCGTGTGACCGCGCCCGTCGCCAGAATGCAATGCTTGAACGTCAGTTGTTCTTCGCCGCCTTCGTTCAGCGTGACATTGAGCGTGTTGGCATCGGTGAAGTTCGCCCACCCGTGAAACTGATCGATCTTGTTCTTCCGCATCAAAAAGTGGATGCCCTTCACGCGCCCATCGGCAACATCACGGCTGCGCTTGAAGGCTGCGCCGTAATCAAACGACACGCTGCCATCCACCTTGATGCCGAATTTGTCGGCTTCTTTCCCGAAAATGTGCGCTAATTCCGCGTTACGCAGCAGTGCCTTCGACGGAATGCAGCCGACGTTCAAACACACGCCACCCCAATACTGCTTCTCGACAATCGCGGTTTTCAATCCGAGCTGCGCGGCGCGGATCGCGGCGACATACCCACCGGGTCCCGCGCCCAACACCACGACATCATATGCTTTCGCCATGAGAGATGCTCCCTGAAATGTTTTCCGAAATGGCTCGACCTGTATTGTAGATCATCGTGGGGGGCGCGCAAAGCACCACCTTGAATAGGCGATCCAATTGCTTGACACGCCACACGCAACACGTTACTCTACTCATGCAAGCATTCAACCTAAATTGTCATTCACAGGCGTAAAAATCAACCTGATGTGGCATAATTTCAGCACTACCCACACAACGACTACGACCGTACACAATCATGTGCAGGGGTGCTTACGCTTGCCGTAAAACCGGAACAAACCGGATATGGTGATACCGAGCGTGTGGGCAGCCCCACACGCTTTTTTTGTGCATTTTGAGCGAATGACCAGTAAATGAGGTTTGCCATGTCAGCCAACGGAAGTTACGAACAAAGCCAGTTGTACCGCATTCGCCACAGCGTCGCGCACATTCTGGCGCAGGCGGTGCTGGAGATCATGCCCGAAGCCAAGATCGCCATCGGGCCCCCGATTGAGGATGGCTTCTACTACGATTTCGACCTGCCGCGCACGCTCAATGAGGACGATTTACAGCAGATCGAAGACCGCATGAAGGCGATCATTCGTGGCGGCTTCGACTTTGCCTACCGCGAAGTGACGCCCGACGAAGCGCGCGCGCAGTTCGCGGATCAGCCGTACAAGATCGAGCTGATCAATGATCTGGTCAGCGGGCGAGTGGACGAAAACGGCGAGCAAATCGCGGAACCTGCCGACAAACTCACGTTTTATACGCAGGATACGTTTGTTGACCTGTGCCGGGGGCCGCATGTCGCCAACACGCGCGAGATCAACCCCGACGCGATCAACATCAGCTATAAGAAGCCCGCAGGCGCGTATTGGCGCGGCGATGAAAAGCGCCCCATGCTCACGCGCATCTACGGCACGGCGTGGGAAACACCCGAAGCGCTGCAAGATTATCTGGTGCGGCTCGAAGAAGCGCGCAAACGTGATCATCGGGTGGTGGGCGAAAAGCTCGATCTGTTCACGTTTAGCGCGTTGGTGGGCAAGGGCTTGCCCCTGTGGAAGCCCAAAGGCGCGATCATGCGCGATACGCTCGAACGCTGGTTGCGCCAAACGCAATTGGATAACGGCTATGAACCCGTCGTCACGCCGCACATCGGTAACCTGAACCTGTATCGCACGTCGGGGCATTATCCCTACTATTCCGACAGCCAGTATGCGCCGATTCAGGTGGATGAGGAAGAATTTCTGCTCAAGCCGATGAATTGTCCGCATCACATTCAGATTTACAAAAGCGAGATGCGCTCATATCGTGATCTGCCCGTGCGTTATGCCGAGTTCGGCACGGTGTATCGCTATGAGCAAAGCGGTGAGCTGCACGGCTTGACGCGCGTGCGCGGCTTCACGGTCGATGACGCGCATCTGTTCGTCACGCAAGATCAGCTTGTGTCGGAATTCAAAGACGCGGTGCGGCTGATTCAATACACGTTCAGCATGTTGGGTTTGAGCGACTTCCGCGCGCGAGTGGGTATGCGCGATCCCAACAGCGATAAATATGTGGGCGATCCCGCCAACTGGGATAAAGCGACGGCGGCAATCGTGCAGGCGTGCCAAGAACTCGAACTCGATTACACGGAAGCCGAAGGCGAAGCCGCCTTTTACGGACCCAAGCTCGATTTCATCTTCCGCGATGTGCTGAAACGCGAATGGCAACTTGGCACGGTGCAGGTCGATTATAACTTGCCCGCACGCTTTGAACTCGAATATGTCGCGGAGGATGGTTCGCGCCAGCAGCCGATCATGATCCATCGCGCGCCCTTCGGTAGCTTGGAACGCTTCATCGGCATTCTGATCGAGCATTTCAACGGCGCGTTCCCGCTGTGGTTAGCGCCCGTGCAGGCGGTGCTGATCCCGATCACGGATCGCCATGTGGAATATGCCGAACAGGTTGCCGCGCAGTTGAAAGCCGCCGGAATGCGCGTGATCGTCGATGCAGGCAAGAATCGCATGGGCGCGAAGATCGCCATCCATCGTGAGCAGCAGATTCCCTATTTGCTGGTGATGGGCGACCGCGACCGTGACGCGAACGCGGTCAGTGTGCGCTTACGCACGGATGAGGACTTGGGCGCGCTGCCCGTGAGCGAGTTTATCCAGATGGCGCAGGGGTTGATCGAGTCGAAGTCGCTCGAACTGCGCTCGAACTAAACGCAAGCGGGGCGACGGTGAGCGCTACGCGCATTGTCGCCCCACATTAGGCGTTGTCGGCACGGCGCTGACGCGCGCCCTCAAACAGCAGCACGGCTGCCGCCATCGCCGCATTGATCGACTCAGTATCCCCGTCCATCGGAATGAACACCCGCGCCGACGCGCGTGCGCGTGCTTGTTCGGATGCGCCGTGCGCTTCACCGCCGACGATCAGCGCGTGCGGATCACGCCAATCAACGCGATCATAGGCGTAATCGCCCGTCATATCCGCCAGATAGATTGGCACGCCCGCGCATGTTTCCGCGATGGCGTCCCATGTTTGTTCGCTGATGTTCAAGCGGAAATGCGCGCCCATGCCTGCGCGCAGCACCTTGTCGTTATATGGATCGACGCAGCCCGGCGCTAAGATCACCAGTTCGACGCCCGCCGCCGCCGCCACCCGCATGATCGTGCCGAGATTGCCCGGATCGCGCACGCCGTCGAGAATCAGCGCCCGCGTGATCGCTTCCGGGATGCTTGCTTCGGGCAAGGCGAACACGCCGATCACGCCTTGCGATTGCTCGGTCATGCCGATGGTTTTGAAAATCTCCGGGGCGACGGACAGCCACGCTTCATCTTCAGGTGTATGCTGTTCCGGATCGTAGAGGATGTAATCGGGCGTTTGCCCGCTGGCAAGCGCATCGCGCACCAAGCGCACGCCTTCCAGCGCGACCTGTTCGTGCTTGCGGCGCACTTTGCCCTCACGCAGCAGCAGACGCGCCCGTTTGACTCGTTCGTTTTGCGCGCTGGTGATCATGTGGGCTGCTGCTTGCTAAGGTAGAAGGGCGCAGCAAACTGCGCCCCTACATGCTGTGTGTGGTCGATCACAGATTTTGCTGCGCGAGCGCGGCGATCTTGCGGAAGGTGTCGCCATCGCGCACGGCGATGTCCGCCAGAATCTTGCGATCCAGTTCGATGCCGGCGCGCTTCAGCCCGTGAATCAGACGGCTGTAGCTGATCCCGTGCAGACGCGCTGCCGCGTTGATGCGCGCGATCCACAAGCGGCGCAGGTCGCCCCGCCGCGCACGGCGGTCACGGTAAGCATAGAACAGACTTTTGAGCATCGCTTCATTCGAGCGGCGGAACAGCCGCCCACGCGATCCCCATTGCCCTTTAGTGAGCTTGAGGACTTTCTTATGCCGACGACGGCGGGTATAACCAGTTTTGACGCGAGCCATGACGTTAACCTCCGGTCATGTGTGATGGACAGCGAGTGATGCGGTGCATCCGCATAACTTTGGACTCGTTACCCATTGGTTGAACAGACAAAAAATACCCAGAGCCAGCGGACGCGCTCTGGGTGAAATGCCGCGAGAACTGCTGACGTGTGAACGCCAGCTTACATCGGCGGGCTTTGCTTGTAGCGTGACAGGTAGGGCGCTAAGCGCATGATGCGCCGCACGAACTTCGGACGCGACACCACGATCATTTTGTCCAGCGCTTGCTTGGCGCGCGTGGAACGACGGCGGCGAAAGTGCGTTTTGCCACCCTTCGTCCGCACGATTTTACCCGTACCGGTCATACGGAAGCGCTTAGCCGTCGATTTGTGGGTCTTGAGCTTATATTTCTTCGTTTTAGCCTTAGCCACCGTCGGAACTCCAATCGGAACGAATTTTAACGCTAATGATCGCGCAGATTGTGCGTTCCGTAAAGGCTGAATTGCGCGCGGAAAGGCAGCTTACGCTTTTTTCTCGGCGGGCGACAGCACCATCAGCATGGTGTTGCCTTCCATATTCGGCATTTGCTCGACAACCGCGACATCTTTCAGGTCTTCGGCAATGCGGTGCAAACGCTGGCGACCGATGTCAGCATGGGTGATTTCACGCCCGCGAAAACGAATGCGAACGCGCACTTTCATGCCGTCGGCAATCCATTTGCGCGCGTCGCGCACTTTGAACGACAGGTGATGATCATCGGTCTTGGGGCTAAGCCGAATCTCTTTGACTTCGATCACCTTCTGCTGCTTTTTCGCTTTACGTTCCTTGCGCGCCTTTTCGTATTGGAATTTGCCGAAATCCATGATGCGGCACACAGGCGGGTCGGCATTCGGCGACACTTCGACGAGATCAAGGCTGCGCGCCTCGGCAATGTCGAGCGCTTCACGGGTGGTCATCACGCCGAGATTTTCGTTAGTATCGCTGATGACGCGCACTTCACGCACGCGAATTTGCGAATTGATGCGTAGTGATTCTTGGGAACTGATGGTCAAACCCTCTCAATCTAGCTAAACGAAAGCATCCCCAAAGGGGCATGGAAGCGACGGAACAGCTTGCGCTGCACAACGCTTATCTAATTAGTATAGCAACATTCTTTTTGGGCGCAAGTGGTGGGTTCACAACGGGGCAGAATGCAAGCGGCGCGTTCAACCTGCTTGACAGTTTTTGCAAAATTGAATATAGTGAGATTACTAATACGCTTTAGTGAATAATTGTTCTATGAAAAAAAGACGAGTTACCAGTCGTGATGTCGCCCAACATGCGGGCGTGTCGCAAACGACAGTTTCTTTTGTGATGAACAACGTCACCGATGCCAACATCAGCGCCGATACCGTCGCGCGGGTGTGGCAGTCGGCGCGTGAACTCGGCTATGTGCCGGATGTCAACGCGCAGGCGTTAGCGCGCGGTACGCGCAGCACCATCGGTTTAGTGATGACGCGACCGCACGCGCAAATCTTCATTGATGAGTACGTCCCCAAAATCCTGACAGGCATTTCGCAAGCGCTGCGCCCACGCGGATTTCATCTGCTGCTCGAACAAGTCGACAGCATGGATCAACTGGATACGCTGCGCGCGCTGGTGCGTGGGCGCGAAGTGGCGGGCGTGATCATCTCGAATTACAACCCGCTGCAAGACGACATCGACGCCATGCAGTTGTTGGCGCAAGATGGCTTTCCCCTGGTGACCACCAGCCAACTTGATCCACGGGTTCACAGCGTGACCACCGATCATGTCAGCGCCGTGCGCGCGGGTGCGCGCCACCTGATCGCGCTCGGACATACCCGTTTTGCGTGCATCAGTTATGCGCCTTATACGCCGCACGAACATGCCGAACTCCGCATCAACGCGCTGCGCGCTGAGCTACAGCAGCATGGGCTGACGCTCGACGAAGCCTTGATCGAGCGCGGCGGGTATGACCCGGAAACGGGTTTTGCGGCGATGCAGCGCATTTTGCAAGTCACGCCCGCGCCAACGGCAGTGGTGGCGCTCAATGATGTGATGGCGTTCGGCGCGCTGGCAGCGATCCATGATGCGGGGCTGCGTGTGCCGCACGACATCGCCGTGATCGGGTACGACGATATGCGCCTGGCGGCGTTCGCCTCGCCCCCGCTGACGACGCTGCGCGCCCCCGATATTCAGCAGGGCTATACCGCCGCTGACCTGCTGCTGCGTTTGATCGACGGCGAAACGCCCGCTGAGTCGCATGTAATCCTGCACAGCGAATTGATCGTGCGCGGTTCGTGTGGGGCAAATCTGCGTGTGCCAGCGGAAGGTGTGCCTATGCCATGATCACGGTTGCGCCAGCAGGACACCTGTAACCATATGAGCTGAAAAAATTAGAGTTAGGAAACAGAAGTTATGAGTACAACCCTGCGCACCACCGCGCCCCCGCGCGCGGCTCAAGCTTCAAGCGGTTGGTTCAGCCGTTTGGCGAACAATCAAATTTTGATGGGCTACCTGTTCATTTTGCCCAGTTTAATCGGGTTCGTCGCTTTTTTCGCCGCGCCCGCCTTGCGCGCGGTGGTGATCAGCTTCCACGAGTGGAACTTGCTGACGCCCGCGACTTTCGTCGGCTTCCAGAATTATGAAACCTTGTTCGCTGATCAGCGCTTCTGGAACTCACTTGGCATCACGCTGGCGTATGTGCTGTGGAACATTCCGCTGCAAACCATACTGGCGCTGTTGATGGCGGTGCTGCTGGAACGCTTCAGTGTGGGTGTGTCGTCGGTGCTGCGCGGGATCGTCGTGCTGCCGTGGCTGATGCCCAATGTGGTGGTGGCGCTGCTGTGGCTGTGGATTCTCGATCCGTCACTCGGCATTATGAACATCTTTCTCGGCAACTTCGGGATCGATCGGCAGCCGTTCATGGGATCGCCTGATCAAGCCATCGCCTCCATCGCGCTGATCAACATCTGGCGGCACGCGGGCTACACAGCGATTTTGATCTACGCGGGCTTGAAAACCATTCCTAAATCGCTGTATGAAGCCGCCGCTATCGATGGCGCGGGCTGGCTGCCGCAGTTTTTCCGCATCACGCTGCCGCTGCTGCGTCCGGTGATGGTATTCGTGCTGGTCACGTCGGTGATCGGGTCGTTTCAAGTGTTCGACACCATCGCCGTGACGACGGGCGGCGGACCCGCGGGTTCGACGCGCGTGATCATCTACTACATCTTCGAGCAGGTGTTCGCGCGGCGCATCAACATGGGCATGGCGACATCGGCTTCGGTGGTGCTGTTCATGATTTTGATCACCGTGACCATTATCCAGATGCGCTTCCTGCGCTCGAATCAATCCGATCTGGCGGATTACAGCTAAAGAGGGGGATGAACCGATGACTGCTGTTCCGATGAACAACGCGCCTGAGCGCGTGACGTGGCAAAGCCGCCTTTCCGCTGTGCGCTGGGATAACGTAGTGACATGGTTTTTCGTGGGGCTGCTGCTGCTCGTGATCTTATTTCCGTTCTGGTGGGTGGTGCGCACGGGCTTGACCGCGCCGCAGTCGGTGTTCACCAACACCGGATCGCTGCTGCCCGTCAATGCGACGACCTTCAACTTCGAGCGCGTGTTGGGCTTGGTCGATCCGTCAACGCTGGTGGGGCAAAGCGCGACCAACATCTCCGCCGCGACGCTCAATTTCTGGAATTACATGCGGAACTCGTTCATCGTGGCGACGCTGGTGATGCTGGGGCAAACGATTTTTAGCACGATGGCGGCGTATGCGTTCGCGCGCTTTAAATTTCCGTTCCGCGATACGATTTTCTTTCTGTATCTCGCGGGCTTGATGGTGCCGGGGATCGTGCTGTTCATTCCCAACTTTGTGCTGATTCGGCAGTTGGGCTTGATCGGCACGTTCGCGGGGATCGTCGCGCCTGCGTTCCTGATGACGCCGTTCGCGGTGTTCTTCATGCGTCAATTTTTCCTGAGTCTGAACCGCGATCTTGAAGAAGCCGCCACGCTGGACGGCGCGACGCGCGCGGGCATTTTCTTCCGCGTGGCGCTGCCGCTGATTCGTGGTCCCATCATCACGCTGGCGATCCTCACCTTCATCGGCAGTTGGAATGAATATCTGTGGCCCCTGCTGGTGGGGCGTGATGAAAGCGTGCGCGTGCTGACAGTCGCGCTGAGCATCTTCCGTGAGCAAACGCCGCAGGGCGCGCCCGACTGGTCAGGCTTGATGGCGGGTACGGCGGTGGCGATTGTGCCAACCCTGCTGATCTTCATCATTTTTGGGCGCAAAGTCGTCGATTCGATTCAATTTTCAGGCTTCAAATAACGGTCACAAGGCTCGCCGGGCTTGTACGGCAAACAATATTTGAACGTCAACAAAATGCACTTTCCATGTAGAAGGAGCTTGACCCAATGAAACGCTTTTATCAAATTACGATGCTGGTCGCGCTGGCGCTGATGCTTTCAGTCGTCAGTGTGGCGGGCGCGCAAGATACCACCATCCGTTATATGTTATGGGACACTAATCAATTGCCGCCTTATCAAGAATGCGCGGCGGCATTCACCGAGCAAAGCGGCATCAATGTCGCCATTGAACAGCTCGGTTGGAACGATTACTGGACGGCGATTCAGAGTGGTTTCATCACGGGTGATGCGCCCGACGTGTTCACCAACCATCTGGCGCAGTATCCGCAATTTGTCGAGTTGCAGCAGTTGGTCGATTTGCAACCACTGATCGAGCGCGATGGCGTGGCGACCGACATCTACTATCCCGGCTTGGCTGAGCTGTGGGTGCGCGACGGCGCGCGCTATGGCTTACCTAAAGACTATGATACGGTTGCCGTGGTCTATAATGTTGAAATGCTGGAAGCTGCGGGCATCGATCCGGCGGTGATGGATTCGTGGACGTGGAACGCTGAAGACGGCGGCACATTTGAAGAAGTGATCGCCCAACTCACCCTCGACGCCAACGGCAACAACGGACTCAGCCCCGATTTCGACCCGACCAACGTCGTGCAGTATGGCTTCACGTCGAACGGCATGGGCGGTGCATTCGGTCAAACCGAGTGGAGCATGTTCACGCACACGACCGGTTGGGAATTTAACAACGGTGTGTGGGGAACCGAATATTATTATGATGACGAGCGCTTCCTGGACACCATCGGCTGGCTGAGCAGCTTATGGCTCGAAAAAGGTTTCGCGCCGGAACTGCCCGATCAGACGGGTTTGGGACGTTTAGCGTTGATCCAGTCGGGGCAGGTGGCGATGGGAACTGACGGATCATGGATGATCGGCAGCTACCTGAGCAGCGAGTTCCCGGTTGGCTTCGGTCGTCTGCCTGCGGGACCTGAAGGGCGTCGCAGCATGTTCAACGGGCTTGCCGACTCGATCTGGGTGGGTTCAAGCAATCAAGAAGCGGCATGGGAATGGGTCAAGTTCCTCGGTTCGCTCGACTGCCAGACCATCATCGGTGAGTCGGGCGTGGTTTTCCCGGCGATCCCCGAAGCGGCTGATTTAGCGCTGCAAACCCGCGCTGAAGCGGGCGTCGATGTGAGCGCGTTCACCGAACAAGCTGCGGAAGAAGGCGGCACGTTCCTGTTCCCGATCACCGACTTCGCGGGCGAGATCACCACGATCATGAACGAAGCGATGGACAACATCGGCTTGGGTGTCACCACGCCTGAAGAGGTGCTGCCCGCCGCCAACGCCGAGATCAACGATCTGTTCCGCTAAACAACGCCGGTTTATTCAACCGCCTTACGCGAGCGCCTTGTGACAAAGGTTTCGCTCACGTTTGGGGGCGCGGTGCTGCTGCGCCCCCAAACCTAAAAATAAAAAATATTTCTTTGTGGTGATTGCGCTTTTTGATTTAATGCACGCTACGAAAGGATCGCACCCACCATGCCCAAGATCGCGTTTATCGGCGCGGGCAGCACTGTGTTCGCCAAGAATTTAATGGGCGACATTCTCGGTTTTCCTGAATTAGCGAACAGCACCCTGTGTTTGATGGACATCGACCCGGAACGCCTGCGCGTCTCGGAGATCGTCGCGCACAAGGTGGCGGCGGCGCTGAACGTCAGCCCGACGATTGAGACCACGACGGATCGACGCCACGCCATCGACGGCGCGGATTACGTGATTAGCATGTTTCAGATCGGCGGCTATAAACCTGCTACCGTCACCGATTTCGAGATTCCCAAGCGCTACGGTTTGCGCCAAACGATTGCTGATACGCTTGGCATCGGCGGGATCATGCGCGGCTTACGCACGATCCCCGTGCTGCTCGACATCGCGCACGAAATGGAAGAACTCGCGCCCGATGCGCTGTTCCTGAATTACGTCAACCCGATGGTGATGAATCAATGGGCGCTCGGTCGTGGATCGAACATTGCCAGCGTCGGCTTGTGTCACAGCGTGCCGGGAACGGCGCACGAATTAAGCCACGACATCGGCGTGCCGCTTGACGACATCAATTATGTGGTGGCGGGCATCAACCACATGGCGTTTTATCTCAAGTTCGAACGCACAAGCACGGGCGAAGATTTATATCCGCTGATTCGCAAGGTCTACGAGGAAGATCGCCAGCCCGCGTGGAATCGCGTGCGCTATGAGATGTTCAACCGTCTGGGGTATTTCGTGACCGAGTCGAGCGAACATTTCAGCGAGTATGTGCCGTGGTTCATCAAGCGCGACCGCCCCGACTTGATCGAGGAATACAATATCCCGCTGGATGAATATATCCGTCGCTGTGAAGTGCAGCTTGCCGGATGGGAAGCCATGCGTCATGCGCTCGAAGATGAGAATCAGCCGCTTGCGATCGAGCGCAGCGTCGAATATGGCTCGCTGATCATCCATAGCATGGAAACAGGCATCCCGCGCGTGATTTACGGTAATGTGGTGAATAACGGCATCATCGATAATTTGCCGCAAGGCTGCTCGGTCGAAGTGCCGTGTTTGGTCGATAAAAATGGGATTCAGCCTGTGAAGATCGGCACGATCCCGCCGCACCTTGCCGCACTGATGCAGACCAATCTCAACGTGCAAGGGCTGACCGTCGAAGCGGCGCTGACGCGCAAACGCGAACATATTTATCACGCGGCGATGCTCGATCCGCATACGGCTGCCGAACTTGACTTGAAGCAAATCTGGTCACTGGTGGATGAGCTGATCGAAGCGCACGGGGAGTTTCTGCCGGAATATCACTGAGCCGACACCGAGACTCCCTGCAAGCGTGTGGGCGCATCCGAATAATTTCTGAAAAATGTTCTCCATTAAGGGGGCTGTGCCGTTACAGCCCTCTTTCTATGATAAGCTGGCAAGATAACGCCGCACGCCTGAGCCGAGGTGCGCGCCGTCACTCGATTTTCCACATTCCACATTTCCGGAGGTTAAACGCTAGATGGCAACTGTCAAGATTTATGAGCAAAGTGAACTGACCGATCCGATTGCACAACGTGTCTACGATGAAATTTTGAACGAACTCGGCTTCGGCATTGTGCCGAACGTGTTTAAGTCGATGGCGCACCGTCCCAAGTTTTTGGAAGCCAACTGGAATCACTTTCGCAGCACCATTCTGCAAGGCGATATTCCGCGCACGCTCAAGGAAATGGTCGGCGTGGCGATCTCGCAGGCGAACAACAGCCAATATGCGCTGAATGTGCATCTGCACGGGCTGTCCGCGTTGGGCATGAGCGAAGAAGTGCTGCAAACGCTGGTGTCGAACTTCGATGCGTGTCCGCTGCCGGAACGCGAAAAGTCGATGATCCGCTTTGGACTGAAGATCGCCACCCAACCGCTGACCGCCACGCAGGAAGATTACGACGCGCTGCGTGCCATCGGCTTAGACGACGACGAAATTTTTGAAGTGGTCGCCACTGCGAACTTGTTCACCGGCATCAATCAATATACCGACGCTATCAAACTTGAAATTGACTCGCTGTAAACCCACCCGTCAACCCTATCGAAAGCCCACCATTCATGCAGCCACCACGACAGCTCGACACGCTTGGGCGTGACGAACTTTTGCAAACCACCAAGCAACTGCTGGCAGAAGCCGACGCGCTTTCCAGCCGCATTTCCGCGCTCAACGAGATCGGCTTGGCGGTCAACGAATCGCTTGATCTGGCGCGCATCGAGCGTGTGATTGCCAAACAAGCCAAATGGCTGCTCGATTTTGAGCATTGCAGCGTGTGCTTGCAGGAAGATGGCGTGTGGTGCATCAAGACGCTGTTCGGACCTGTCGAACCGGACAGCGTCGATCTTGCCACGATGTCCAATCTCGATGCCGTGATGCACAGCACCCGTCCGCTGATCATCCGTGAAGGGGCGGAGTCAACCTTCCTCAACCGCTATCAATCGCAGATCATCGTTCCACTGTCAGCCGACAGCGGCTTTCTCGGCACGATCAACTTTGCCACCAGCGCGCCCAATCGCTATACCATCGATGATATGCGCATCGGCTACATGCTGTCGCTGCAATTAGCGTCGGCAATGCGTAACGCGAACGTTGTTGCCGAATTGAAAGCCACGCGCGAAGAACTGCGGATGCGCGTGGAAGAACTCGATGCTTACGGTCATACCATCGCTCACGACTTGAAATCGCCGCTGAACAACATTATGCTGCGCGCGCAGTTGTTCGAAATGCGCTTCGGCGCTGATGTAGCACCAGAGGCGCTGGGCATGATCGCCGGAATCGAGCAGAGCGGTCACTTGATGGTGCGCATGATCGATCAACTGTTGCTGCTGGCGAAACTGCGCAGCGTCGATGAACAGTGGGTGACGGTCAAGACGCGCGCCACGGTGAATGCCGCGTTACAGCGCTTTACGCATCAGCTCGAAGACAAGGCGATCCACGTCGAGATCGCCGCTGATCTGCCTGATGCATTGGGGCAACCACAATGGATCGAAGAAGTGTTTGCCAACTTGATCAGCAACGCGATTAAATATATGGGCGCTAAACCGCAGCCGACGATCACCATCAGCGGGCAGACGCAAGCGGATCACGTCCGCTTTGAAGTGCGCGACACAGGCATCGGCATCAAGCCGGAAGCGCAGGGGCGTTTGTTCGAGATGTTCGCCCGCGTTCATGATGCGCCGGGCATCGAAGGCTTAGGCTTGGGGTTGTCGATTGTGCAGCGCATCATTAAAAAGCTGCGTGGCGCGATCGGCGTCCAAAGCGTATATGGTGAAGGGACAACCTTCTGGTTTACGCTGCCCGCGATCAGTCCGCCGCCGGTTGAAGTTCCGCCCGTCGAAACAGCACCCAACGCCGCTGACACCCGCCCGCAAGCACCCCCTCAAGAGCAGCAGGAGCAGCCCGATGACACAAACACAACCTCTAGCGTTCGTGATTGACGACGATCCACAGTTGGGCATGTTGTTTGCCCAAGTGCTGACTCTAAGCGGATTTCGCGCGCGGCACATCATCGACAGCACCCAAGCGCTGGCGTTGATCAGCGAGCAGAAGCCCGATGTCATTCTGCTGGATATGCAGATGCCCAAGCTCAACGGTGTGCAAGTGCTGCACGCTATCCGCGCGGATGATGAGATCGCGCATATCACGGTGATCGTTGCCTCTGCCAGCCACCTCATGATCGATGAACAGGTGCGCGACATGGCGAATTTGGTGTTGCAAAAACCAGTCAGCTTGGATCAAATTAGGGATTTCGCGCAGCGGATGCTCACAGCCCAGTCAAACGCTGATTCAAGTGCTAGTCACTGATCCATGTAGCTAAACTCCATAAGGGTAGACAACAACATGAGCGCAAGCATTCGGCAGTTCGTCAGAAAGCGTTGGTGGGTGGTGCTGCTGCTGGTGCTGCTGATTATCATCAGCGGCGCGGCAATCTGGTTCTGGGGCGCGGTCACGCCACCGACGCCAACGGCATTTTATACCCCACCCGCTGCCATCCCGCAGTCGGCAGCAGCACCCGGATCGATCATTCGCAGCGAAGCGATTACCGCTGGGTTGCCTGTGGGCGCGGTCGGCTGGCGCATCATGTATACATCTGTTGGTGTGGATGGCGAACCCATCGCCGTGACGGGTGTCGTCGCCGCGCCGAGCGCGCCGAGTGACGCGCCGCGTCCGATCTTCGCTTTCGCGCAGGGAACGATTGGCAACATGCCCGCGTGTGGCATCAGCCACACCACGCAGCCGTTCAATGCGATCCCTGAGATCGACACGATGATCAGCGCAGGCTATGTTGTGGTGGCAACCGATTATCCCGGTCGCGGTACGCCGGGCGTGCATCCGTATTTGATCGGTGAAGTCGCCGCGACTTCGGTGCTGAACTCGGTGCGTGCTGCGCGTCAGCTTGACACCAATGCCGGGGATCGATTTGTAGTGTGGGGGCGTTCGCAAGGTGGACATTCCGCACTGTGGACAGCGCAGCGCGCCGCGGATTACGCACCCGAACTTACGCTTGTAGCGGCAGGGGCATCCGCGCCCGCGATTGATCTTGAAGGCATCTTGCGTTTCTCGATGACCACGCGCACCGGCGCAATTGTCAGCACGTATGCGCTGGCGGCATGGGGATATCATTACGATGGCGTTGATGTGGATGCGCTCGTGCGCCCCGAACGGCGGGAGCAATTCGACGGCATCGCGCGCACGTGCGCCACGACGCCGCTGGCTTTCCTATTGTTGGGTGAACTGCCCACGCCCAATGATTATCTGACGCAAGATGTGTTCGAGAATGAGGCGGTCATGGCGCTGATTGAGCAGAACACGCCGGTCGATCCGATCACCGTGCCGCTGCTGATTGCACATGGCACGGCTGATTCACTGATTCCGCTGGCGGGCAGCGAAGCTGAGTTCGCGCGGCGCTGCGAATTGGGCGAAGATGTGCAGTTAGTGCGCTATCCCGGCATTGAACATGACGCGGCGGATGCGTCGGCACTGCTGACGATTGGCTGGTTCAATGATCGGTTAGCAGGGCGGGCGACGGGTTCTAACTGTGCCGGCTGATCATCGGGCGCGCAATTCCGCATGAAGGTGCGTTTGTGTTATCATTGGCGGCATTCTAACGGGGGAGCGATGCTCGATGAATTTGCCAAGTAACACGCGCGGACGCACAACTCTGCGCATGATCTTCACGGGGATCATCCTCTTGACGCTGCCATTTTACTGTCTCGGCTTGATCTTGTGGGGAACTGCTCCCGCGCGCGGTGTGATCAACCGGACATTAACGCCCGGCGCGACGGCTACTTTGCCCACGCTGGATGGGGCGACTGCCGTCGTGACCAATACGCCGCCGCCACTGGTGCAGCCGACGCTGCCGCAGTTCCCAACGGTGGGCGGTGGCTTTCCCGTTCAGCCGCCAACGGCGCAATTTCCGCCTGTGGTGACGGTGTTCTTCACGCCGACCAATTTCATCTTCCCGACCGATACGCCCGCACCCACGTTGACCCCATTCCCGACGCTGACCAACACGCCCATCCCGCAGCCGACCAATACATTAATCCCGACGCTGACAGAAACACCGATCCCGACCTTGACTGAAACATCCACACCGACGCCGACGCCCACCTCCACACTTGCTGAGGAAGCGACGCCGATCCCGTTTGATAATTGATCGCGTTTGATGAGTTGGAGTGATAAACCAGATGGCGCTTTCTGTTCCCACCAGCACGCAACCGCGCATGAGCGTTGACGACTTCGATCAACTGGCGGCGCTGCCCGAAAACGATGACGTGATTTTGGAGTTGATCAACGGTGAGGTGATCGAAGTGCCAAGTAACCCACTTGCTTCTCATATTTCATCGCGCCTGAACCGTGCGATCATGAACTTTGTCGAAGAAAAAGCATTAGGTTGGGTTACGGGTGAAGCGGGCGGGTATATGGTCAGTGGTGAACGTTATGCGCCGGATGTCGCGTTCATCTCCAAAGAGAAGCAACCGCAGCTTGCCACCAGCGGTTATAACCCGAATCCGCCTGATCTCGCGGTCGAAGTTGATTTTCCGTCGTCGCCGCATTCGGGGCATGTGCTGCGCTTCAAGATCGCTAACTATCTGCGCGCGGGAACCATCGTCTGGGTGATCACGCCCGAAACGCGCATCGTCGAAGTGTGGATGCCCGATCAGCCGCCGCAGTTGCTTGGTGAGAACGATATGCTTGATGGCGGCACGGTTCTGCCCGGCTTCAGGCTGGCGGTTAAGACGATTTACGCAGGCATTCAGGCGTAAAGTGCATGGACGCGGCAACCTTTTCCTCGCGTGCTGCGTATCAGAGTTATGCTAGAAATTGGTGAGTGTTTACGTGTTTGTAAAAGTGGTGCTATCGCCACACGTGCGCGAGTCGTGTATAATTTCCCGTATGATGCGCGACACCATCGGTTTGATTAAGGCAAAGTCGCCTCATCAATCCCCGCACACCTCGTCATTAGGTTTGGAGAGATTTTAGTGTGAGCAACAAACCACCTGATCCCCAACAAAACGGCAATGGCAATAACAACTCGCCATTTGCCAATCGCAACGCCCAACGTATGTGGCTGGTTATTGGCGTTGTCGTCCTCTTATTGTTCTTGCTGCTGTTCGGGCAGCCGAACAATGTGCCGCGCAGCAACCAGATTCCGCTGGATCGGTTGGCAAGCTATATCATGGAAAACAATGTCACCCGCATCACGGTGCGCGGCGGCAATGATGTGTTCGTTGAGCTACGCAGCGGCACCACCGCTTACTACTTTAAGGAACGAGAAACTGACTTGCTGCGCGCGCTCGAATTTTATGGCGTGACCACGCAAGAGCTTGCGCGCGTCGAATATGTCGAGCGGCAGGGCGATAACACCACTAACTTTTTATTCCAGTTGATGGTGGCGATTGTGCCAACGGCGATCATCGTGTGGTTGTTGTGGCGCATGATGCGTTCGGTTCGCAGCGGGCAAGATCAAGCGATGAGCTTCGGACGCAGCCGCGCCCGTGTCACGCGCGATGTCGAACGTCCGCAGGTCACGTTTGCCGATGTCGCGGGCGCGGATGAAGCCAAACTCGAACTGGCGGAAGTGGTCGAGTTCCTCAAAGAGCCGGAAAAGTTTATCCGTTTGGGCGCGCGCATTCCTAAAGGCGTGTTAATGGTAGGCCCACCCGGAACGGGTAAAACGCTGATGGCGCGCGCCGTCGCTGGTGAGGCAGGCGTACCGTTCTTCAGCATCAGCGGCTCGGAATTTGTCGAGATGTTCGTCGGTGTCGGCGCTAGCCGCGTGCGTGACTTGTTCGAGCGCGCTAAAAGTGAAGCACCCGCCATCGTGTTCGTGGACGAGATCGACGCCGTTGGACGGCATCGCGGCGCGGGCTTGGGCGGCGGTCATGATGAACGTGAACAAACGCTCAATCAAATTCTGGTCGAGATGGACGGTTTCGAGACTGGCACGAATGTGATCATCATCGCTGCCACCAACCGCCCTGATATTCTCGATCCGGCGCTGCTGCGTCCCGGTCGCTTTGACCGTAAAGTCGTGATGGACTCGCCCGATCTCAAAGGTCGGCAGGATATTCTTAAAGTTCACGCGAAGGGCAAGCCGCTGGCACCCGACGCCGATCTCGAAGCGATGGGCAAGATCACGCCCGGTTTCAGCGGCGCCGATTTAGAGAATTTGATCAACGAGGCGGCGATTCTGGCGGCGCGGCGCAATAAGAAATCCATCGGCATGAGCGAGCTTCAGGAAAGCATGGAGCGCGTGATCATGGGTCCCGAACGCAAAACGCGCGTGATCAGCGAAAAAGAGAAACGCAGCATCGCCTATCACGAAGCGGGTCACGCCATTCTGCACCATGTGTTGGAACACGCCAACCCCGTGCATAAAGTGACCATCGTTCCGCGTGGACGGGCGGGCGGTTTCGTGATGTCGCTGCCGGAAAGCGATATTTTCCTCAAGAGTCGCGAAGAATTTGAGGATGAGATCGTCGCCATGATGGGCGGACGCGCAGCGGAAGAAATCATCTTCAACCAGTTCACGACGGGCGCAGCGCAAGATTTACGCATGGCGACCGAACGCGCTCGCGCGATGGTCACGCAGTATGGCATGAGCGACGTGATGGGACCCCGCGCGTTTGGCGGCGGTTCGGGATCGCTGTTCTTGGGGCGCGACCTGTATGAGCAGCGCGATTACAGCGAGCGCGCCGCTGAAGAAATTGACAACGAAGTGAAGCGGATTCTGCAAACGGCGTATCAACGTGCCAAGACGATCCTCACCGAAAACCGCGAGAAACTCGAACGGATCGCGCGGGTGTTGATCGAGCAGGAAACGCTCGACCGTCCAGGCTTTGAGGAGTTGATGACGGCGGGTGGCGGTTTGCCGCAAATGGGCGCGCCGACCACTGCAACCAGCGATTTCGACTTCGACGACGAATAATTGTGTTGGAGGGGCTTGGCATGCCGAGTCCCTCCATTTTCCCCAAAAGGTTTCACCCCATTCATGCGGATTCTGTTTCTCGCCAGCTTGCATCATCCCGAAGCCTTATGCGCAGCACAAGCAGCGTCACCCGCTGATCCGCCGCTATTCCCGCCGAGCATGGCGCAGCACTTCATGGAAAAAGCGCTCAAACGGCGCGGACACACATTAGATGTGTTTTGGCGCAACCCGATCCCGAAGCACACGCAGCGCCACACCAGCGGACTCACGCCCGCCAAACTGATCGCTGCCGCCTATAACCGCGTGCCGCCACAGTTCAACCCCACACTTCGCGCGATCAACCGCCGTCTGCTCGATCATGCCCGCGCTTTTCAGCCCGATGTCATCTGGATGGTGGGCGACAACACCACGATCACGCCTGACACGCTGGCGCAGATCAAACGTGACACGCGCGCCAAGCTGGTGTACGCCTGCGGCACATCCCCGATTGTGTTCTCACGCCCGATTGATCGCGCCGCCGCGCGCCTGTACGATCTGGTGCTGGCAAGCGACTACTATCACGGGATTCAATGGCGCGAATTGGGCGCGCCGCGCATGGAAGTGCTGCCGCTGGCGGCGTGCGATCCTGAATTTCACAAAACGTATGCGCTGAACGATGCCGAACGGCGTGAACTGGCGTGCGATGTGGCGTTCGTCGGCACACTCGTCCCCGATCATCTGTACTCACGGCGGATCGTCGCGTTAGAGGCGCTGGTCAGCGCGGGGATCGATGTGGGCATCTGGAGCGTGCATGATGTTCCGGCGGCGCTGCGCGGGTGCGTGCGTGGGGCGGCTCTAGGCGCGCAGATGCAGCAGATTTTGAGCGCGGGTAAGCTGTGTTTCAACACACATGGCGACTTTGTGCATTACGGCGGCAATCTGCGTCTCTTTGAAGTGGCAGGCGCAGGCGTGGCGCAAATTGCCGATGATCTGCCCGGTGTGCGCGCATGGTTTCCCCACATCGACGGCGCGCCCACCCTGTTGACCTACACCGACACGGCTGATCTCGTGGCGAAAACGCGCGCCCTGCTTGCCGACGACGCCGCACGGGTGGCGATGGCACAGCGCGCACAGGCGCATGTCTACGCGCAGCACACCTATGATCAGCGCGCTTCACGGTTTGAGGCATTGATCAGCGTGTAAAGTGGTCTCCATTTTAAGAGCCGTTATTTTTGTTCTAATTTGACACTGAACTGACGTTCGACTAAAATCGAAAATATGTTTGATTTTGCTTCGATCATGAGTTCAATAAGGAAACACCATGCGTAACAAGGATAAGACCAAGCTTTCGGACAAGCAGAAGCACATTCTGCGCTTTATGGAACACTATATTGATACCAGCGGTTTCCCGCCCACCATCCGCGAAATCGGTGAAGCGACGGGCATCGCCTCAACGTCAGTGGTCAATTACAACCTGAACAAGTTGGTCGATGCCGGCTATCTCAAGCGTGAGGCGCGCGCGTCGCGTGGTTTGCGTTTGGTCAAGCCGGGCAGCAAGAAGAATGTGCAGGCGGCGTCGCGCGTGGTCGCGGTGCAGTTCGCCGGACAGATCGTTGCCAGCGCGCCTGTGCCGATCTTTGAGGATACGCGCAGCGCCTACGAACCAATCGAGGTCACGCCCGATTTGCTGCGCGGCAGCGATCCGGCGCAGGTGTTCGCGCTGCGCGTCAAAGGCGACTCGATGATCGACGCGATGATCAGCGATGGCGACATCGTGATCTTCCGCAGTCAAGATACCGCGCAGAATGGCGAAATGGTGGCGGTGTGGCTGCCTGATCGCAGCGAAACTACGCTCAAGTATTTCTACAATGAAGGCGAGCGCATCCGTTTGCAACCCGCGCATCCGACGATGGACGCGATTTATGTGCATCCGGCGAACTGCCAGATTCAGGGGCGCGTGCTGTCGGTGATCCGTCCGAAGGTCTAAACAGGGTGGGTTAAAGCACGTTGCTGTAAAGCTAGGGGCGACTCATGAGTCGCCCCTTTGCTTGTGCTTACTGAGTGCGTAATGTTACGCTTTTCTGAGTTTTTGCTGCACGAACACCAAAAACGGATATGCCAGTGCGCGCCCATCGACCAGCGCGTCTGCCAGCAGGTGACGGTTGGCAGTCTCGAAATCGTGATGCAGGCGCTCAATCTCGCGGCTTTGTTCGTTCGCTGGTTCGTGATGAAACAGTGTGATCACGGTAGTGAACTGTCCGGCGGCGAACAGTAGCCAACGTTTTTCGGCGCATTTCTCGATGCGTCGGTCGATCAGCTTGCCTTCAGCCATAAGCTGCGTGAAATCGTTGAGCGTCGTGGCTAAGCGTGACGGGGCAACATCGAACGCGCCCATCGTTTCGACAAAGCGCCCGCTGCGATTGTGATAGATGATCAAGCCGATGGCTTTGCCCATGTGCGCTTGGCGAATTCCGATGGTTTTCCCCTGCGCGTCGTCGAGTGCTGAGGCGGCGTTCATATGTTCGGCAACTTCGGCAAGCTCGAGCTGCGCGTTATAATGCGCGTAAACCGCGTGAAACTGCTCACGACTGATCTTGCCTTCGGAGAATTCAGTCAGCAGTGTGGCAATTTTATCTTGCGTTTGCGCCTTGAAGATCGCAATTTTGGCGCGACTTTGCAGGGTCATGCTCAAGCTCCGGCGGTGAGCGATACAGCGGATGTATGTGGATTATAGCTTGCCTCACCGCCAAAAGCGTTGAGAGGAAACGAAAATTTTATAAATTTAAGCGTTTTTTAATGCGCTCCCACAGGGTCGGCTTCGGCTGATACGCATCCGTGCCGCGCGGGTCGGGGATGTGTCCGGCATGGGCTTCGCCTTGCTCGATGTTGTAGGTTTCCAGTGTTTCATGCTTCTGCGAACGAGCTTGCTGGCGCTTGAGGTCTTGATCAATCTCAGCTTTGCGGTGGTGAAATTCGTCGCTCATGGTGCATCCCCTTATGAAATAACTCGCCTAATCTCAGTGTATCCATAAATTACGTTGGGTGCATTAAAATGTTGCGTTTTTCCGAAATTGCCGCGCACGCGGGCGACGTGGTATGCTGGCGCGATTCGGATCATGCCAAGAGGATAGTTGATGACAGCACAGATCATTGATGGAGCGCAAATTGCTGAGGAAATTCGCACGCAGATCGCGCGTGATGCTGCGACATTTCAGGCGGCGCATGGGCTGCCGCCGGGTTTAGGCGTCGTGCTGGTGGGCGATGATCCTGCATCGGCGCAGTATGTCCGCATGAAGCGCCGCGCGTGCGCGCAGGTGGGCATTGAATCGTTCGCGCATGTTCTGCCCGCCGACGCAACCCAAGCACAGGTCGAGAGCGCCGTGCGCGCACTCAATGACGATCCGCGCGTGCATGGCATTTTGGTGCAACTGCCCATGCCCGCCCAGATTGATGAGGAAGCCGTGCTGCGCCTGATCGATCTGCCCAAAGATGCCGACGGACAGCACCCGCTGAATCTGGCTGCTATCGGCATGAAAGGGCGCGATCCGTTGTTCACGCCTGCGACGCCGACCGGCGTGATGGTGATTTTGGAGCGCATCGGCGTCGAACTTAGCGGCGCGAACGCGGTCGTGGTCGGGCGCAGTAACATCGTCGGTTTGCCGATGGCGTTGCTGCTGCTGCGCGCTAACGCCACCGTGACGGTCGTTCACAGTCGCACGCGCGATATGCCTGACATCTTGCGCCGCGCCGATGTGGTGGTGGCGGCGTTGGGCAAGCCGCAGTTCATCAAGGGCGACTGGCTGAAAGCGGGCGCGGTCGTGATCGACGTGGGGACGAATCGCATCGACGACCCGACCACGGAAAGAGGTTATCGGTTTGTGGGCGATGTCGATCTTGAGTCGGCGCGCGAAGTGGTCAGCGCGATCACCCAAGTGCCGGGCGGCGTCGGTCCATTAACGATCACGATGCTGCTGGCGAATACGGTTCGCGCCGCCCAACGGATCGCGGAGCGTGGGGCATAAAACGAAAACACGGCGACCGCTGGTGAAAAGGCGGTCGCCGTGTTGATGCTGCGAGTTAGTTCGCGGGCAACTTAACGCACTTCCAGCGTAATTTCAAACATGCCGCCGTCGAACGACGAGCTTTCTTCAACTGCGTCGATGAAGTATAAGTCGGTGGCGAACACCAGATACACACCATCTTCAGTCAGTTCGACGCCAGTCAGCGCGCTGTTGGTGCTGCCGCCGCCATCATCATCAGCGGCGATGCGTTCGCCGCCGCTGGCGAACACATGCAGCACGGTGTCAAAGTCGTCACTGGTAAGCGTGATGTCGATCACATCACCCGCGCGCCCATTGAACACATAGAAAATCACGGGTTCTTCGGCGGTGGAATTGCCGGTCGTAACTTCGCCGGGGAACAGGTCACCCGCCAAGTAGCGGAAGCTGCTGGTTTCGCTGGTGCCGCTGAAACCAGCAGCCGTCAGGGTATAAGCAAGGTCTTCCTCAAGTTCTTCATTGCTGCGTAAGAAACTGTTGACGAAGCCATAGCTGGAAGCAAGGATGAAATAGCTGCCATCGAAAGGCAGTTCAACGCCGTCGATCAACGACGATAGAAATTCTGTGCCGCTATCGTCATCCGCTGCGATCACCTGTCCGGCGGGACCCAACAGCACAATGTACGGGTCAAGTGAACTATCCGCGTCTTGCGTCATACTGATCGTGACGCGCTCGCCCGCTAAACCATTGAAGGCATATAACTTAGCGGTCACGTTGCCGCTGAAACTGTCTTCAATCACTTCGCCGGGGTCTAAAATGGGCAGCGTTAAAACTTCTTCAGCGGCAACCGCGTCCCCGCCGCTGCCGCTGGAAGTTTGCGCGGCAGCGCTGAGCGGCAGCAGCAGCAGCACAACGAACAACCCATAGATCAAGTGATGATTATGCTTCATAATTCCACTTTTCTCCTTTGCCTCAACACTTAACTTGATTATGACGGCACTTGACGGCGCTGTGAAGACGCTCAAAATAGGTTTTCAGCGAGTCTTTATCGGTTCTTTATGGTGTTGGTGCGGCGTCACTGGCGTTGAATTGGGGCGGCAGTAGCACCCGCCCCCATTAAATGGCTTTAACGCACGAACAAGACGCTCGGATCGAACACATTAGCGCGCATGTTGAACCATGACAGTTCATCGGCGCGTTTCGATGCGCGCACTTCGAGATGCAGATGCGTCGCGGTGGAATTGCCTGTGTTGCCCGCTGAACCGAGCTGCGCGCTGGCGGCGACCTCATCATTCACTTTGACATTCACGCCGGAAAGATGCGCATACATGACGTATACATGCGCGCCTTCCAAGCCGCGCCCGCGCAAACGGGTGCGCGTGGAGGCGGGCAGATGCTCGTTGAGGTAGCGCACGATCACGGCGTTGCCATAGCCAAAGCCCCACGCCGGATCGCCAAATACAGCCGGCGAGTTTAGCGGCACGTTGTTGCTGGTCACGTTCGGGCGATCAGAT
>JBGSRB010000094.1:0-6297 GCA_041737735.1 Anaerolineae bacterium
ATGCAGGTTGTAGAAATCGGGGCGGGTGTGCAGCCCCATGACGACTTCTTCCAAGCTGGTGTTGCCGGCGCGCTCACCAATGCCGTTGACCGTGACTTCCGCTTGCCGCGCGCCCGCGGTGATGCCTGCCAGCGTGTTGGCAGTCGCCAAGCCCAGATCGTTGTGCCAATGCACCGACCAGATCACGCCGCTGCCTGCGCCTGCGTTGGGCGTTTCCGCGATCAGGGCGGCGATGGTGTCGTGCCACTCGGCGGGCGCGACGTAACCGACGGTATCGGGAATATTGAGCGTGGTCGCGCCGCACTCGATCGCCAACGTACATACCTGCACTAAAAAGGCGGGATCAGTGCGTCCGGCGTCCATGGGGCTGAACTGAACATCAGCACACAGGCTGCGCGCCAGCGTGACCATCGGGCGGATGCGGTCGAGTGCCTGCTGCTGCGTCATGTTGGTGATGTGCGTCAGATGATATTCGGACGTGCCTAAGAAAACGTGGATGCGCGGATGCGCCGCATCTTTGACGCCTTCCCAACACGTCAGGATGTCGCTTTCGACGCAGCGCGCCAACCCGCAGATGGTGGGCCCGTCTTCCGTGCCGACTTCGCGGGCGATGCGCTGGACAGCAGCGAGATCATCAGGCGACGCCGCCGGAAAACCCGCTTCGATGATGTCCACGCCCAACTGCGCCAGTTGGCGGGCGATCTCCAGCTTTTCGGCGCTGGTCAGCGTAGCGCCGGGTGCTTGCTCACCATCGCGCAGGGTGGTGTCGAAAATTAGAACATGGTTGTCGTCGCGTACACGTGCCATTGGGGGTTACTCCTCACTTGAATAAAAGTAGACAGATAAACGCTAAGGTCGCTAAGGCTGTCGTCTGCCAAGTGGATCACCCCCTTTCGCTTACTACGCCGTCGGTTACGTCGTCCATCGTGGATGCTTCCCGTTAATCGGTCGAGTCCGTTGTCTGGGCTTGCACGCCATAATCGGTTTGCAGGCTTTCAATGTGGTGCAGCACATGCCCCGCTAACATGAACAGCAGCGCCCGCACGCTGACGGTTTGATCGCTGGCAGTGCCGCGCCGCGTGAGTTCGCCCGTGGTGAGCGCTTGCAAGCACAGCACATTCGCCAGACGCAGCGCTGCAAATTCCGCTAGCAGATCAGTGTGCGCCCGCGCGTTAAAGTCGGTCGCGCTGACGTAAGCATCCTGCTCGAAGCCGGGCAGGGGCGTGGTATCGCCGCGCGCGATGCAAAGGGCGCGATAGCCGAAGATGCGCTCGGTATCGCACACATGCCCGATAACTTCTTTTACGCTCCATTCGGCGGGCGCGGGGCGCTGACTCGCGTCTTCGTCGCTCACGTCGGTCAGCAGCGCGTAGAGATCATCGGGTTGGCGCGCCAGCAGCACCAAGATATCAGCATAGGCAGGAACGCGCCCAATGTAGCCCCCATAATAGGGGGCGTATTCGTCAGTTTGCGGACGGGCAATCATCGCGTGCTTTAATCCTGCTGCTTAATGCGCTTGGCGTTGAGGAAGGGCATCATGTCGCGTAGTTCCGCGCCGACTTCCTCGATCAGCAGATCGTGTTCGGTCTTGCGGCGCACTTTGAACTGCGGACGCCCGTCGGCATTCTCTTGAATCCACTGGCGGGCGAACGAGCCATCTTGAATGCGCGTCAGCACCCCCGCGAAATGTTCCTTGAGTTCGCTTTCGACTTCATCACCGATGACGTAGCCGCCGTATTCCGCTGTATCGCTGACGCTATACCACATATAGCTCAAGCCGCCTTCGTACATGAGATCGACGATCAGCTTGAGTTCGTGCAGGCACTCGAAGTAAGCGACTTGCGGCTGATAACCCGCTTTGACGAGGGTCTCAAACGCAGTGCGAACGAGCGCGGTCACGCCGCCGCATAACACAGCTTGCTCACCAAACAGATCGGTTTCGGTTTCCTCTTTGAAGGTGGTTTCGATGACGCCCGCGCGCGTGCAGCCAATGGCTTTCGCGTAGGCGAGCGCCAGCGCGTGCGCGTTACCCGTCGCGTCTTGATGCACGGCGACCAAGCCGGGTGTGCCTGCGCCGTCTTTGTAGACTTCGCGGACGCGATGCCCCGGCGCTTTGGGCGCGACCATCGTCACATCGACATTAGCGGGCGGCGTGATCGTGCCGTAGTGAATGTTGAAACCGTGCGAGAACATGAGCATCGCACCAGCTTGCAGGTTGGGCGCGATTTCGGCGTCATAGACCTGCGCCTGCATGGTGTCCGGAACGAGGATCATCACGATGTCGGCTTGCGCGGTGGCGTCAGCGACGCTCAGCACGGTTAAACCTTCGGCTTCGGCTTTGGCGCGGCTCTTGCTGCCTTCATGCAAGCCGACGATCACTGACGCGCCGCTGTCTTTGGCGTTGAGCGCGTGGGCGTGTCCTTGACTGCCATAGCCGATCACGGCAATGGTTTTGCCGTTGAGCAGCGCGAGATCAGCATCTTTGTCGTAAAACAGGGTTGCCATGAACGAACATTCTCCAGTGTGATTAATGAAACGTGGGGGAAATCATATGTATAGTTCCCCCACGCGAGTTAAACGCTGTAAACCTGATAAGCACCGTTGCCATTCGCGGTGGTCGGGATCGTCGGTTCGTAAGTCGAGTCGAGGATGCGCGTGCCGCGTCCCATCGCCACGACGCCCGTGCGGACGAGTTCGACAATGCCAATAGGACGCAGTTCTTCGATCAACGCTTCGACTTGATCTTCCTGCGCGGTGATCTCGACGATGGTCACGTCGGGTCCAATATCGACGATGCGCGCGGGATAACGCTCGCAGATCAGGGTGAGATTGTTGCACGATTCCGCGTCGTTCGTGCGAACCTTGATCAACGCCAAGTCGCGGCTGACATGCGGCTGCTGCGAGACTTCTTCCACGTCGATCACGTTGATCAGCTTGAACAGGTTGGCGGAAATGCGGCGGGCATCGGCGCGGGTGGCATCGATGACGATGGTCATGCGCGAGATGTGCGCTTTATTGGTGCGCCCAACCGTCAGACTGTCCACGTTGAAGTTGCGACGGCGGAACAGGCTGGCGACCCGGTTAAGGACGCCGGGCTTATTTTCGACCAGTGCCACGACGATATGTTTTTTCGGGTTTCCATCTGGCATGAGCTTACCCTTTATACGCATCTTCGCCCGCTTTGGGGCGGCGGATCATGTTATGTAGGTCGGCGCCGGCTGGCACCATCGGATAGATGATTTCTTCTTTTTCAATCACGTACTCGATCAGCACGGGACCCTTGATGCTGCGCGCGAACGTAACCGACTCTTCCATTTGTTCGCGGCGGGTGACGCGCATCGCCGGGATGCCGTAGGCTTCCGCCAGTTTGACGAAATCAGGGTTGAACATGGGCGTGGACTGGTAGCGTTCTTCGTAGAAAAATTCTTGCCACTGACGCACCATGCCCAGATATTCATTGTTGATGATGGCAATGTTGATGTCGATGTTCTCTTGGCGGGCGGTTGCCAGTTCGCACAGCGTCATTTGAAAGCCGCCATCCCCGACGATTGCCCACACTTCTTCATCGGGCTTGCCGAATTTCGCGCCGATGGCGGCGGGAAAACCGAAGCCCATGGTGCCTAATCCGCCGCTGGTGAGCATGGTGGCAGGGCGTTGATGCGGGTAATACTGCGCTTCGAGCATCTGATGCTGACCCACATCCGACACGGTGATCGCTTCGCCACCTGTGTATTTCCACAAGTCGTTGATCACCTGTGCGCCGAGCAGCTTGCCGCACGGATCACAGTTCACAATGTCGCGCTCGTCACTGTCTTCGAGCCAATCACGGATGCGGTTGATCCATTCGGGATGCTGCTGCATTTGCACGGAAGGCAGCAGTTGATCCAGCACGGCGCGCAGATCACCGACGATGCCGACATCGACGCGCACATTTTTGTTGATCTCAGAAGCGTCAATATCGACGTGAATCTTTTTCGCGTGCGGGGCGTAGGTCTTGAGATTGCCCGTCACCCGATCATCGAAACGCATTCCGAGCGCGATGAGCAGGTCGGCTTCCTGAATGGCATAGTTGGATGCCGCTTCGCCGTGCATGCCCATCATGCCGATGGTCAGCGGATGGCTTTCGGGCAGCGCGCCTTTGCCTAAGAGCGTGAGCGCGACCGGAATCTGCGCGCGCTCGGCAAGCTCACGAAGCTGCTGGGTGGCGTTGCTCATCATGATGCCGTGTCCGGCGAGGATCACGGGACGTTCCGCTTGGTGGATCAATTCGAGCGCGGCTTGGATGTCGCTTTCGTCCGCGCGCTGTGGTGGGCGATAACCGGGCAGTCGGATTTCGTCCGTCGGGTAGACGAACTCGATCTTCTCGATCTGCACATCCTTCGGCACGTCGATCAACACAGGACCCGGTCGCCCGCTGCGCGCGATGTAAAACGCCTCACGCATGACATAGGGCAGTTCGTGAATATCCATGACGAGATAATTGTGCTTGGTCACGGGCAGCGTGACGCCCGTCACGTCGGTTTCTTGGAACGCATCCGTGCCAATGGCGCCGCGCGTGACCTGTCCGGTGATGCACACGATGGGCGACGAGTCCATCATGGCGGTGGCAATGCCGGTCACGAGATTAGTTGCGCCGGGTCCACTAGTGGCAATCGCTACGCCCACTCTGCCCGTTGCGCGGGCATAGCCATCTGCCATGTGCGTTGCGCCCTGTTCGTGGCGCACCAACACATGATGAATCTGCGGATACTTGGACATCGCATCGTAGGTGGGCAGGATCGCGCCCCCCGGATAGCCGAATACGACATCAACGCCTTCACGCAGCAAACACTCTAGGATAATTTCCGCGCCGCTTAACAACATCCTCACATCTCCCTAAATCAACTAAGCCCCAACTTCAGTTTGACGAACATGGGTGAGCCAACCGTGACGATCATCTTTTTGACCGCTGACGATGGCGAAAAACTCATCTTGCACGGCTTTGGTGATCGCACCGCGCGATCCGCTGCCGATGGTGATGCGATCCACCGAACGCACGGGCGTGATTTCCGCCGCCGTGCCGGTGAGGAAAATTTCGTCGGCGATATAGAGCATGTCGCGCGAGAGGGTTTCAAAGCGCACTTCGTAACCGAGATCGCGCAGCAGCGTCAGCACGGTGTCGCGGGTGATGCCCATGAGGATCGATGAGCCGATGCCGGGTGTGTAGACGACACCATCGAGAATGACGAAAATATTCTCGCCCGCGCCTTCACTGACGTTGCCCGCGTAATCGAGCGCGATGCCTTCGTTGAAGCCGTTATCGTGCGCTTCCATGGTGATGAACTGGCTGTTGACATATTGCCCGCCGATTTTCGCCAGCGACGCGAACGTATCGGGTGCGATGCGCCGCCATGAACTGACTTGTACATCCACGCCGTTTTCGAGGGCTTCCTGACCGAGATAGCGTCCCCATTCGAGCGTGAAGATCACCATATCGGTGGGATTTTTGCGTCCTTCGACGCCGAGCGCGCCCGCGCCGCGAAATGCCAACGGGCGAATGTAACACGACTCGTGTCCGTTGCGGCGCACGGTTTCGAGGATGGCGGCGTTGATTTCGTCTTGCGTGTAGGGCAGCTCCATGCGCGCGATTTTGCACGAGTTAGCAAGACGGCGCGTGTGTTCGCGCAAACGGAAAATCGCGGCACCTTGCGGCGTAGCGTAGGCGCGCACACCCTCAAAGACGCTGGAACCGTAGTGCAAGGCGTGGGTGGTCACGTGAACGGTGGCGTCTTCCCAGTTGACGAACGCACCGTTCTTCCAAATCCATTCAGCGGGCATGATGATCTCCATAAGTGGGCGAATAAAAAACGCGCTGGTCGCCGTGTGCATCCCCAGTGGATGGGATGAAGGCGAGCAGCGCGTTCGCATAAGCGGGTGACGCGGCGGGACTGAACGCAGCACAAGCACGATCAGACGCCGCCATGCGGGGGCGTTTAGTTGTGGGATGACTGGCGTGTTGCTGATCCATGCTGCTAACTTCCTCGAACATCGACTTAACGAACAGGTATAAAAAAAGCCCCCGTGCTTGGGGGCTTTGTTCTCGCTGCATTCACACGTTGACCGCCGTCAACCACCCAAGCCGTTATAACCCGCCATGAATGACGAGTACGAGTACGACGATAATAAGGCTAAGGCTGATGCGGTTGTTTGCGCGTTTCATATTGTTTATTGTTTTTCACCAAAGTAGAACGTCTAAAAGCGTAACGATTATCCATAGGCATGTCAAGGGATTGCCCACCTAAGCGCGAAAGTTCGTAT
>JBGSRB010000441.1:0-4667 GCA_041737735.1 Anaerolineae bacterium
GCCGCCACGCCGATCACGGTTGCGCCGGTGGCAGTGGGCGAGTCGATGGTGTTGGTGGCGGAACTCGAACCTTTCCGCACCAGTACGCGCGACGTAGCGCGCTTTGTCTTTGACGATTTGCGCCTGCGCTTGGAAGTCAACGCGCCGTTTAGCAGTCTGCGTCCGCGCCGCCTGAACCAAGTGATCACCAGCGCCGAGCAAGCCACCGCCGCCGCTAACGCGCACAACGCTGCGATCATCGTGTGGGGCAATTACACCGATGAATTTATCGAACTCAATATTCAACTGGGCAGCGCCGACATCATGCAAAGCGGCGTGATCAACCGCGCGGCGCTGGAGCGTGTGGGCAATGTGCGGATTCGCCTGAACGACGAGCGTTCGCAGTCGGCAGCGCCCGCCGTCGTCGCGGCGGCGACCGTGCTGCTGACCGCCGAAGGTGACGCTTATCGCTTGGCGCAGGCGCTCGTGCTTCAGCAGGAAATGAACGCACCCGGCGGCGCAGCGGTGGATAGTAGCGCGGTCTCGCTGACGTATGACGGACTGCGCCAGTTCGTCAGCAATCCGGCGGAAGCGTTGGAACAACTCGATCAGGCGATTGCGCTCGACAGCGGCAATCCGCTGCTGTATTCGTTCCGCGCGACGGCGTATCTGCGCTTGGGGCGCATCGACGATGCCGACCGCGACGCCGCCACCGTGCGCCGCTTGGCGGGTGATAACTGGGCGATGACGTGGCTCAATTTCGCCAATGTCGCGGAATTGCGCGGTGATTATCCCGCCGCGATCAGCGCGTATGATCGCATTGTCGCCTTACGCCCGGATGATTGGTTCGTGTGGAATTATCGCGGGGCGCTGCATTACGCCAACGGTGATCTCGCCGCCGCACGCGCCGATCTCGAACAGTCGATTGCGCTCGAACCCGACACCAATTTCCCGTTTCCCATCGCCACGCTGATCGCGCTGCGCGATGGGCGCGTCAGTGACGCCCGCGTGCTGATGCAAACGGTGCTGACGCAATTCCCCGATGTGTCGTTCGCCAGCCGCTTGGCGCGCGCGATCTACGGGGAAAACTCGGTCTTGTGGGGTCCGTTCTTCTCGGCGTTCACCAACATTTTGATCGGGCAGTATGGCGCTGCTGTCAGCGACACCGAAGATGCGCTGGTGATCAAACCCGATCTGGCGGATGTGTATCTGCTGCAAGGCTTCGCTTACTGTAACGCGGGCGATTATGAAGCCGCCGAAATTGCCTACACGGCGGGCTTGGCGCTCGAACCTGATTACGGTTTGCTGCTGCTGCTGCGCGGGGGCAATCGGCTAACCTTGCAAGATAGTAGGGGCAGCTTGCAGGACGCCGCCGCCGCTGTCGCCGCTGGCTTAAGCGAAGAAGCGATCGCGTTTATGAGCGACTCGAATCTGACGTGTTCGACGTTCTTCGATTTCTTGGTGGGTGAGTGATGCGCGTCGGGCGATCCGTCAGATCGCCCGACGCACGACTCGTTTATAACCCGTAGACGAGCGTTTCAGGACGGAACGCCGCCCACGCGAACCAGAAATGGGGCGCGGCGAAGGTTAACTGCAAGCGCGCGCCGGCAAGCTCACCTTCGACCGCTTCACCAAACACATTCCACGTGCTGTTGGTCTGTTCATCGCGGATCGTGCCGTCGTCCGCTTGCACGAATGTCAACGAGCGTCCGTCCAATTCACGCACGAACAATGCCGCTGTGCCGACATCGCGCGAGTCGTCGATGCTGGAGCGATCCAACGCGCTGGCGACGCCGCCCTGCCACAGCGCGACGACATCCCGACCGCCCACTGTGTCGTTGATGATACCGACTTCGGTCAGCACCGAGAACGGATACGCCACCGCGACACCATCCACGATGCCCGCTAACACGCGCTCGGTCGGGGGCAGGCGCGTGTCAAGCTCACCCTCGAACAAAAACGGATCGCTGGTCGAGTCATAACCTGAATAGGGATTGCTGCCATAGCTGCGATTCACGCCTGTATCCCGTGACAGCACCTCACCCGCCGGAAAACGTGCCGCGAAATCGCCAAAGCCGACCACCTGCGAGGCGATCAGCTCAAGCTGTGTTCCTGTGTATGTGCCGACAATGGCTTCACCCGTGAACTGCTGCCACCAACTTTGCGTCGCGTCGTCCCACATGATCAGGTCGCTGTTGCGTAAGTTGCCGGAAACGCCAAAGCGCAGCGTCACACCATCCACCAATCGATTGAACACCAATGAACTGTTGCACAACGGGCAGAACGTGACCGCGATCGGTGTATCGCCCAGCACATCGTTGACGATCTCGTGCCACGTCAAGATCGCCAGCGGATACGCGCGCGCGATCTCGTTCAGTTCGACCACGATCACGGGGGATTGCGGTTGCAGCCACGCGCCTGCCGCGTCCACACTTTCAAAGGTCGGGTTGTCAATCGGGGGAATACCATCGGGCGGCGGTCCGCCGCTCAAGATTTCGCCCAACACCACGCTGCGCAGGCAAAAATCAGTGCGCTCCCAGTAGCGCGTCGGAAAACGGATTGTGCCTTGTCCGGCAAACGGATCATCACACGAATTTTGTGCCATTACCGGAACACTCCCGATCACCAGCACGCCCAGTAAGACGATAGCGACCAATAAACGCATCGATGCTCATCCTTATTTAACTTTGCGTTCGCTGTAGTTTGGATGCGAAAAATTGCCGATGTCTTACGCGCGCGTGAGGATGAGCTGAAGGTCAATCCGCCGGATCACCCCAACTGATATTGATACGGCGTGGTATACGCCAGCAGACGAAAGCCGCGCTTTTCCAGCACGGCGCGGCTCATCGGGCTGGCTTCGATGTAGAGATATGCCATGCCGCGCGTGATCGCTTCCTGTGCGCGCGCCGCCACCAACGCGCTGTAAACCCCGCGCTTGCGATACGCCGGATGCGTGCCGCCGCCCCACAACCCGCCGAAGTCGCCGACGAAATCGATCCAGCCCATGCTCACGGGCTGATCATCCATGTAAACGGCGTAGAGGCTGAGTTCGCCGTGCGACATGCGATTGTGGATCACGCGCGCGATCCACGCGAAATCATCATCGGGATAGACCGCGCGGTTGACGATCTCGGCAATCTGCGCACCCTGTTCGGGATCAGTGATGCGGCGCACATCATGCCTGATCGGTGGGCGTAGCGCGTCGGGTAGATCACTTAGCGGCAGGATCAGAACGGCTTCGACATCGCCCGCCGTGAAACCCGCCGCCGTCAAGCGTGCGGGTAAGTCAGCAGGCGGATCGTAATCGAAGTATTTCCACTCGAAGCTGACGATGCCATCCCTGCCCGCGAACAGCGTGACCGCGTCCTGAATCACGCTGTCGGCGTTCGTCTCATTCAGCAGCGCGTGCAGCACACCGCCGCGCTTGACCTCATGATTGTAGAACGCGATGAAGTCGGGTGTTTCGATGCGTTCGGCATCGCTAAAGCGCGCCTCACGCCGCAACACGGTGTCATACTGCGCACGCAGATGCGCTAAGGTGACGTCATTCAAGCTCCACCGCCAGCGCGACCGCTTCCGCGCCGCCCAAGCACAGCGCCGCGATCCCGCGCTTCAAACCGCGATCCTTGAGCGCGTGAATGAGCGTGACCAGCACGCGCGCGCCACTCGCGCCCAACGGATGCCCTAAGGCAATCGCGCCGCCATTGACGTTGATCTTGTCCATCGGCACGGCGTAACCGTCGCGCGCCAAGCCTTTGACATCGGCTAAAACCTGCGCGGCGAACGCTTCATTGATCTCGAACAAATCGACTTGATCAATCGTCCAGCCCGCGCGCGCCAACGCCAGCGGAATCGCTTTCACGGGCGCATAGAAAATCCACGCCGGATCGACTGCCGCCTGTCCGTAGCCGACGATCCGCGCAATCGGCGTGTGACCGTGCTGCTCGGCATACTCGCGACTGGCGACCACCAGCGCCGCCGCGCCATCATTCAAGCCGGGCGCGTTGCCCGCCGTGACCGCGCCGTCGCTTTCAAATGCGGGCTTGAGTTTCGCCAGCGCTTCGAGCGTGGTATCCGCGCGGATCGGCTCGTCGGTGCTGATCACAGTGTCGCCGCGCTTACCGCTGATCGTGACGGGCGCGATCTCGGCGGCGAAGCGTCCCGCTTCGGTAGCGGCGTGCGCTTTCTGATGGCTGTGATAGGCGAATTCGTCCATCTCGGCGCGCGTGATTTCCAGTTCGCGCCCGATGAACTCGGCGGCGTTGCCCATGCCCCAATCGCACAGCGAACACCATAAGCCGTCGGTCACGAGCGCGTCTTTCAACTGCACATGCCCGTATTTGCTGCCCGCGCGCTGACCATAATCGAGATAGGGCGCGTTGCTCATACTTTCGACGCCGCCCGCGATGAACAGATCGCCATCGTCAGCGCGAATGAAGCTCGAAGCGATCATGACGGCTTTTAAGCCGCTGCCGCAAATCTTGTTGATACTCACCCCGCCGACGGTCTGCGGCAAGCCCGCGCCAAAACTGACCTGACGCGGCAGCGCTTGTCCCACGCCTGCCGACACCACGTTGCCCAGAATCAACTCGTTGATGTGATCCGCGTCGATGCCTGCGCGTTCAACCGCCGCGCGCACCGCCACCTTGCCCAGTTCCGCCGCGTTTTGTGATGCCAACGCGCCCAGA
>JBGSRB010000474.1:0-10213 GCA_041737735.1 Anaerolineae bacterium
GCGACTTCCGGTTGCTTACGGCGCGCACGCCAGCGCATGTACGTGCCGACCACGCCATAGGGGAACACGATCACCACCAGAATGAAGATGATACCCAAAAGCAGCGTCCAGCTTGAGCCGATGTCGATGCTCAGATCGCCAAGGTTAAAGGTGCGGTCGCGCAGCAAACGCTCGGCAAGGTGTAAGCCGGTCGCGCCGATCACGGGACCGATCAGCGTTCCCGCACCGCCGATGATGGTCATGAGCAGCGGTTGCACGGTAAAGTTGACGCTGAGCAGTTCGGGTCCCACTTTTTTATTGAACAGCACTTGCAACATGCCCGCCAGCGCCGCGAACACACCCGCCAGCGTGATCGCCAGCAGTTTATAGCGCAGGGTGTTATAGCCGATGGTTTGCGCGCGTGCTTCATTCTCGCGCAGGCTGACCAGCACCGCACCCGTAGGCGAGGCGATCAGGCGGCGCAGGAAGATGAACGCCAGCACGAACACCACCAGCACGATGTAATAGAAGTTCAGGCGGCTGCGCGTCGGATCGAGAAATTCGGGTAAGCCGCCGAGGCTGAAGCCGTCTTCCGCGTTCGTGACCGCCCAACGTCCGAAGAAGATGAAGAACATCTCGGCAACTGCCAGTGTGAACATGGTGAAATAGACGCCGCGCAAGCGCAGCGAGACCAAGCCAATGCCCACGCCGAGGATCACGGCAAAGACGACCGTCAGCCCGGTGCCGACGATCAGCGCCATTTCCGCGCTCAGATCGGTGTATTCCAACATCATGCCGAGCGTATAGCCACCCAAACCGAAGAATAACGCATGACCGAATGAGATCACGCCGGTGAAGCCGAAGATCAGGTTGTAGCTCATGGCAAGCACAGCGAGGATGAACACTTCGATCATCAAGCCCTGCCAGTAGACCGATTGCCCGACGGGACGACCGCGCACACCAAGCGGGCTATCCCCGGTCAGCCAGCCGACGATATGCGGCAGCAGAATCAGAAAGAGAACGATCACGCCATAGACGGCGTTGGTTTGCAGCGTGCGGCGCATATCAGTGACCTTTCCCGAACAAACCGCTAGGGCGCAGCAGCAGCACCAGCACCATGAGCAGCATCGGCGTCATGCTGGCGAGAACAGGCAGCGCGATGGCGGGCGAGCTGGCGAAGTTCTGCATCACGGCGACGGCTAAACCGACCATGATGCTGCCCACCGCCGTGCCGACATACGATCCCAAGCCGCCCAACACGACGACGGCAATCGCCGCGAGTAAGTAAGCGTTGCCCATGCCAATCGTCGCGCCCAAAAATGGCGCTGCAATCGCGCCGCCGAAAGCAGCCACCGCGCAGCCCATCGTGAACACGAGTGTGAATACCGCGCGCACGTTGATGCCGAGCGCTTCCACCATTTCATCATCTTCGACGCCCGCGCGAATGATGATGCCGATGCGCGTGCGCTGAAGCAGCAAGCCAATGGCGAAGATCAGGATGAAGCCGACCGCGATCACGAACAGGCGATAGACGCTGAACTGCTGATCGAACAGCAAAAATGTGCCTTCGCGGAAGGCGAATAAGCCCGTCCAACTGTAGGGTGTGGTACTCCAAAAGAACTTGATTAGTTCGGTCAGCACGATGGCGACGCCAAACGTCAGTACGATCTGGAAGATCGGGCGTGCATACAGCGGGCGCAGCAAGACGCGTTCCAGCACGACGCCGAGCAGTGCGCCGATGGCGGTCGCGCTTAACACCGCCATGAAAAAGCGAATGTTGGGATCGGGAATGGCGGCGACTACATCGGCGGAATGATGGACGGCATAGCTGACATACGCGCCAACCATGAAATACGTGCCTTGCGCGAAGTTCAGCACATCCATTAAGCCGAATACAATCGATAAGCCCGCCGCGACGAGAAAGAGCAGCATCCCCTGAAATAAGCCGGACAGCAGCGTGATGCCGAAACTGCCCAGACTGTTAGCCGTGAGCGCGCCGAAGCCGATCAAACCCGCGATGATGCCGATGATCACAATGGTGGTGCGCGATTGCGCGGAAGTGGTCATGATTAGGCGACTCCGAGATACTGCTGAACCAATGCCGGATTGTTCACCAAGTCGGGCATCGCGCCCGCGCTGACGGCGTGACCATCGTCGATCACAACATAGCGATCCGCCAACCGGCTCGCCATGCGGAAATTCTGCTCGACCAGCAGCACAGTGGTCGTTTCAGCGAGGCGGCGAATGGCGCGCATCAACTGCTCGATGATCACGGGGGCTAAGCCTTCGCTTGGCTCGTCGATCAGCAGCAGACGATTATCGGGAACGAGCGCGCGCGCGACCGCAAGCATCTGCTGCTGCCCGCCGCTTAAGCTGCCGCCGGGCAGGTGGATCAGGCGCTTAAGGTCGGGGAACAAGTCGAAGATGAAATCAGCTTTGCGCTCAAGATCGCCGCTTGCGCGTTCGGCAATTTGCAGATTTTCGCGCACGCTCAGCGCTTTGAAGACCGCGCGATGTTCCGGCACATAGCCGATCCCCAGTTTGGCGATGGCGTAGGGGCGTTTACCGTCGAGCGGCTGCCCGTCGAACACAATCGATCCCGTGCGCGGCGGCGTGATGCCGAGAATGCTTTTCAGCGTGGTGGTTTTGCCCGCGCCGTTGCGACCGAGCAACACGGTGATGCTGCCGCGCGGAACGCTGACGCTGACGCCTTCCAGGATGTGAAACTGTCCGATGAAAGTGTGAATCGCGCGCACTTCGAGCAAGTTATCCGCCATGGGCTGCGCCTTCCTGTGTCGGTGGATTATGTCCAGCGGTGATGTCGCTAAAATCGCCGTAGAGTTCACCGAGATAAACATTTTGCACGATCTGGTTGGCGGCGATCTGGGTAGGCGTGCCATCTGCCAGCACTTTACCCAGATTCATCACAGTGATGCGGTCGGAAATGCCCATGACCACACTCATGTTGTGTTCCACCATGATCACGGTTTTGTTGCCCTGCTCACGAATCACCTGAATCGTGTCGATCAGTTCCGGCACTTGCTCGGAAGCCATGCCCGCCGTCGGTTCGTCGAGCAGCAGCACTTCGGGGTCAGGCGCCAGCAGGATCGCCAATTCGAGCTTGCGCTTGCCGCCATGCGGCAGCATGTTGGCGGGCATCCCCGCCAGATCGCGCAAGCCGACCAATTCCAAAACGGCAGCGGCGCGCAGCAGATAATCGGTGAACGAGTCGGCACGCCGAAACAGGCGGAAGTTATCCTTGCCGAGCGCTTGCGCCGCTAAGCGCACATTTTCCAGCACGGTTAAATTGGGGAAAATGTTGGTGATCTGAAAGCTGCGCCCAATGCCGATATGTGCGCGGCGGTGCAGCGGTGCGCGCGTGATGTCTTGTCCTTTATAGCGGATTGTGCCGCTTGTAGACGTGTGATTGCCCGTGAGCAAGTTAAAGTAGGTTGTTTTGCCCGCGCCGTTGGGGCCGATGATCGAGTGGAGCGTGCCACGCTCAAACTGAAGCGAGACATTATCGACCGCGACCAAGCCGCCGAAGGCTTTGGTTAAATTGTGCGTTTCTAAAATAATATCCATTGGGCATCCATGTAGTACAACGAATGGGGCGATCCGTGCGGATCGCCCCAAGCCATCTAAAGGTTTTACATCTCTTCGTTCATGGCGCAGCGTTCTTCACCCGCTTCGCACGGCGGCGCGATCAGCTCGGCATCCACTTCACGCAGCAGCGTATAGAAACGCGAATCGGGATCATCGATATTGTCCAGTTGGACGATGTACATCGGCACGAGTGCCTGATGATCGCCGGGGCGGATGAAGTATTCACCCTTGGGCCCGTCGAACGACAAGCCTTCGAGCGCGGGAATGAGCGCTTCAGGCAGGGTATCGCCTTCGGTGGCTTCCACGCTTGCCACCAGTGCTTGCGCTGTGGCGAAGGCACATTCGGTGAACAGGTCAGGGAAGCTGCCATACACTGTCGAATGGCGCTCGACCAGCCAATCGTTGATCTCGTTGTCGGGCAGTGTGTAGTGATACACGATCCAGCTTACGTCGCCCAAGTTGGCGGGCGTCGCGCTGGCGGCAACAATCGGGTTGCTGTTGAACGCGCCCAACACGGTCATGCGGTCACGCACGCCGAGTTCCTCAAGCTGCTGATACAGCGTAACGCTGGTATCACCCGCCCAGATCGGCAGCAGCACATCCGCTTCGCTGTTGAGAATCTGCTGAATATATTGGGTGAAGTCATTGGTTTCCAGCGGGGCGAAAATCGTATCCTGCACGAAATTGATGCCTGCCGCGCTGTAAACGGCAACCGCTGCATCTGCCGACGAACGACCGAAGTCATAATCGGCGGCGAGGATGACGAAATTGTTGCCCAGTTCTTCGAGGGCGTATTCCGCCATCGCGCGGAAGTCTTGATAGGTGTTGCGGCATACGCGGAAGGTGTTCACGTTGAAGTTCGCACCGGTGATCGCCGGGGAAGCGCCGGGCGCGGCGAACAGCACCACGTCGTAATCGAGCGCGATCTGCTGCAAACCGACGGTGACGCCCGAACTGGGCGCGCCGACCAAAATTTCGACGCCGTTCTGCTCGATCAATTCACGCGCTTGGCTGACGGCGGTTTCCGGCACGCTGCCGTTATCGCGCACCAGCACTTCGACCGGACGACCCGCAATGGTAAGGTCTGCCATTGCCGCATCGATGCTGTCGTACTCCAGCGGATCGATGCCCCCTGCGTAGAGCAAACCGAGCTTAAAGCCATATTCGAGTTCAAAACCATAGATAGTCAAGCCGCCGCTTTGATCGGTCAGTAACCCGATCCGCAGCACGTCGTCTTGCGCGCTAATCGCCGTGACACTGCCGATCAGCAGGGCGACGATGCAGAGCAATAAAGCAAACTTACGCAGCATGGATTAACAACTCCTTGTGCAAAAATCGGTTAATTTTTCACGAACGGGCGAACCCTCTACCCGCTGGTAAACAAATGTCAGAACCCGGGTGATCGCAGCAGCATGATCATCGACGGGTAAAGCAGCACCAACCACAGCGACGGCAGCAGGAACACAATCAGCGTGCTGAACAGCAGCAGCCTCGTCAATAACCGCCGCCGCGCTTCAGGCGCGCGGTTGATGGCGCGCAAACCCACGTATAAGCTGAGCGCATTAAATACTTGCAGCGTGATTACCAGTGACATCCCGGCAATGGGTCCAATAAACTCGAATATGCGCGACGCATACGCCGGATTGATGATTAACAGCACAATCAGCAGCGCGAACGGCGCGCCGATCCACACTGCCATGAATGTCTGTTGGTTGCGCGTCAGCATCGGGTAAGCTCACTCCTGAAGGAACGCATGAAGCAGCGCGTTGAATTGTTCGGGTTGCTCGATATAAGGCGTGTGACCCGTGTCCTCGATCACTTCTTCGCGGAACGTTCCGCCCGCCGCTTGATACGCTTCCAGCACCGCGCGCGTTTGCCCGACCATCGGCTGCGACGGATACACATCCGCGCCGGGGTAACCGGGGATCACGCCGAGCGCGCCCAACGTGCCAATGTCGAACAGCGATTGATCCGCGACGATCTGATCATGGCTGCCGCGTATCCACAGGATCGGCGGCTTGTGGGCGATGCGATACAGGCGCGAAACATCGCCCGCATATTTGGGCGACAGCCCGTTGGAAGGTCCCCAGACGCCGGGCGCGACAAAGGGCCAGTTCGGGCTTGGTACGCTGTCTCCGGGGTAATTTTGTTCGCCCACGTGCGTTGATAGCAGCGCCGAAAGTAAATCTTCCTCGCGCGGGGCGCTGAACGGCGGTTTGAAGTAGAACTGATTCATAACGACGCGCGGCGCGCTTTGCGGGTTATCACTGGAACGGTCGCCGCTGGCGATGCGTCCGACAAATTCCTGATTGACGATGCCGCCGCCCGAACCCGCGAAATCATCGTAGCAGGGTGTGCCGATCAAGTCTTTCGTGCCGCCATAGCCATAGGGCGAACCGGGACAGACGACGGTCGCGCTGCGAAAACGATGCGGCTGATCCATCAACAAGCGCCAGATGACCGAACCTCCCATCGAATGTCCGACGACATGCACGGTTTCATACTCGAGACGGTCGATCAGCGCGATGGCGTCGTCAGCGAGATCGCCCATGCCGCGCGTGGCGTCGATTTTGGTGTGGCGGTCGGCGTCGCCATAGCTGCGGTGATCGGGCGCGATGGCGCGATAACCCGCGGGCAGCGCCAGCATGACTTCTTCCCAATAGGTGGCGCTTGAGGCGTTACCGTGCAGAAATAAGACTGGCACGCCGTCGGCAGCGCCCGCGAACAGCACGCGCGTCGTGACGCGGTTGGTGATGGTTTGTGCTTCAATGCCCGGTAAAGTCGGGATGCTCATCAATTTTTGACCTTTCCAGAATAAGACCAGTTTTTAGAACTATAACAAGTGTGCTGGATCGTTTATGAGTATACCAGTTTGAGGCGACGTACACGATCAAGATGGGACAAAACGCACGAATCGGCAAAGTTCGTCAAAACTCACCAATTTGTGGCGACCCACTGGCTAAGGTATTCCATAGCTGGCGACGAGCGCACGCTTGTCGATCTTGCCCGCGCCCGTTTTGGGCAGCGCAGCGACCACGATCACGCTGCGCGGCACTTTGTATTTTGCCAGTCGCGCGCTGAGGAAGTCGAGTAGGTCGGCTTCGGTCAGTGTCGATCCTGCTTTGATGACCACGCACGCGCGCCCGACTTCACCCCATTTAGCATCGGGAACCCCGATCAGCGCGGCTTCGGCAACAGCCGGATGCGCGTGCATGATGCTTTCGACTTCCGCGGGATAGATGTTCTCGCCGCCGCTGATAATCATATCTTTCAGGCGTCCGACGATGGTATACGCGCCGTCGGCATCGAACAACGCCAGATCGCCTGTGTGCAGCCAACCATCTCGGATCGCAGCGTTGGTGGCTTCAGGGTTGTTCCAGTAGCCGGGGCTGACGTGCGCGCCGCGGATCAGCAGTTCGCCTGCTTCGCCCACGCTGCACGCTGTGCCATCCGCGCGCACGACTTTGACATCGACGTGAAACAGCGGATAACCAACCGCGCCCGGCTTGGCGCGCACCTGATCACGCGGCAACCAGAAGGTGTTGGGTCCCGCTTCGGTCAAGCCATAACCCGTTTTGAAATCGACGCCTTTTGCCCAGAATGCCTCAAACACGGGCAGCGGACAGGGCGCGCCGCCGCTGATGATCAGTTTGAGGCGGGTAAAGTCGGCATTGTGCCAGCGCTCATGCGCCTGCATGACGATGAACATCGTCGGCACGCCGAAATAAAGCGAGACTTCACCTGTCGCGATCAGATCGAACACCTGATCAGCGTCAAAGCCGCGACAAACGATGCTGCGCCCGCCCACATGAATCAGCGGCAGCGTGAACACGTTCAAGCCGCCCGTGTGAAACAGCGGCGCGTTCAGGATCGCGCAGTCGGTTTCGTCCAAGCCCCAACTCGTGATCGTGTTGATGCTGTTCCACGTCATGTTGCCGTGCGTGAGGATCGCGCCCTTGGGCAAGCCCGTTGTGCCGCCTGTGTAGCAGATCACCCACGCATCATCGGGGTGCAGATCGACGCGGTGGGGCAGTTCAGCAGGATGTTGATCACGTGCGTGAAACGGTTGATCGGCGTTTCCACTGAGGCTGACGATATGGCGCACGCTGGGCAAATCGGCACGCAGTTCGTTGACCTGCGCGGCGAAATCGTCGGAATAGATCAACACCATGGGCGCGGCATCGTGCAGCAGCGCGCGCAGTTCGTTGACGCTCAAGCGCCAGTTGAGATTTTGCAGCACCGCGCCCAGTTTGCCGCACGCCAGCCAGATATCGAGATAGTCAATGCTGTTGGTGGCATAGACCGCGACGCGATCCCCGTGTTTGACGCCGAGCGCGTGCAGCCAATGGGCGGTGCGGTTAGCGTTGGCGTTCCATTCGGCGTAAGTGATGTTCTGACCGCTGGCGGCGTCGGTCAGCGCGATGCGATCTGGCGACAGCTTGGCACGGCGATCGAGCCAATCGGTGACAAAGTGTGATTTTTGCAGTTCGGTGGTCATGGTTTAAGTTTAGGGAAGAAGCGCCCGACACGCTGTTTATAGGCGGCATATGCAGGATAAGCGGTGATCAACAAGTCGTCTTCATAGCGCGACTTGAACCAGAACAGGATCAGCAGCGCGGCAGCCAGCATGAATAGGATCACATGCCCGTGAATGAGCGCCGCACCAAGCGCGCCCGCGATCACTGCGGTATAAATGGGGTGGCGGATGAATTTATACACGCCGCTGGTAACTAAATCAGCGCTATCCTTCGGCGTGGGAACGATGTTGGGCAGGTCGCGGTTGCGCGCCCAGTGTTCATACGCTGACAGCGCGAACAGCAGCCCGCCGTCGAGAATCAGCAGCGCGCCGAACGCTTGCATGACTAACGGCGCGCTGATCGGCAGCAGCACGAACGCTAGCGCGATCATGCCGAGTAGCACGAATTGAATTGTGACCAACACCCGCCCATGATCCATGATGACGCCTTATCCCCAGCGCAGCGCGATTGCGCTCCATGTATAGCCAACGCCCGCGCCCGCCAGCACGATCACATCGCCGGGGTGAATTTTCCCCTGCGCCAAGCCGAGTTCGAGTGCTAACACCTGATCGACACTTTGAATGTGTCCGTAATCTTCGAGATAAACCGATTGCTCAGCTGTTAAGCCGATGGCGTTCAGAATTTCGAGATAAAACGAGCGCTTCATGTGGGTGATGCCGATGAACTTCACATCCTTCATGGATGCGCCGCCCACTTCGACCGCTTCGCGGATCACGCGGGTGAAGTTGTCGAGCGACACCGCGCCCAAGCGTTCCGCCATGTAGACAGGCTGCGTCACGTCGAGTCGCCCACGCAGATCGCCAACGGCTTCAGTGCCATCGATCGCGTCGGGTTCACGGGTGATGACAACGGTTTCGCTCAAGCTGCCATCGGTGATCGCACTCGCGCCGAGAATGATGTTCGTCGCCGCATCCCGTTTGAGGATCAGCGCGCCGCCGCCCGCGCCAAAATTGAACATGAAGCGCGCGCGTTGATTCTGCAAGCTGACGAGATCATTTTCGCGGCTGCCTGCTGCCAGCAGCACATACTCCAAACGCGGATCAGCCAGCATCATGCCGCGCGCGGCATTCATAGCAATGGGCGCACCCGCGCACAGGGCATACATCTCGAAGCCGTAAGCATTGATCGCGCCGATGTTGTGCTGAATTTTCGCGGCGCTGTTCCACACGACATGATCTTTGTGTTCGCTGCCGTGCGAAATCACCAGCTTGATTTGTTCGGGTGCGATGCCCGCGCGCGTGATCGCTTGCTGTGCAGCGTGGGTCGCCATCGCGCTCACCGTGTCGGCTTCGTCTGCGATGTGGCGCTGACGAATGCCCATCTTTTCGCGCAGCACGGATTCAGGGATGCCCGTGCGCTCGACCAGATCGGCGGCGGTTTCGATGCGTTCGGGGAAGTAAGTTCCCCACCCGACAATGCCAATGTTCATGGCGTTTGCTCGCTTTCGTAGACCACTGTTCCGCCGACGATGGTGTAATGCACGGTGAGCGCGTCGTCAACCAGCACGAGGTCGGCGTTTTTGCCGCGTTCGATGCTGCCCGTGAAGTGACTCGCGCCGATGGCGCGCGCGGGGTTGCGGCTAGCGGTTTGCCACACGTGTTCCAGTGGTTCGCTCGTCGCGTCCCTGAAATTGCTGAGTGCGCGATCCATGGTGAGGATGCTGCCCGCCAGCGTGCCATCGGGCAGGCGTGCCGCCCCAGCTTTGACCGTGATCGTGCGCGTATCCACCGGATAATCACCGTCGGGCATGCCCGCGGCGCGGATCGCATCGCTGATCAGGATTACGGCGTCTGCCCCCTTACAGCGCCAGATCACATCCATCATGGCGGGGTGAACGTGGATGTTATCCGCGATCAGTTCGGCGCGAATTTCAGGCAGTGTTAGCACTGCGCCGAGTGTCCCCGGTTCACGGTGATGCAATCCGGTCATGGCGTTGGCGGTGTGCGTCGCGTGGGTGACGCCCATCTGCACTGCGCCTTGCATCTGCTCATAGGTGGCGGCAGTGTGCGCGGCGGACACGGTGATCCCGCGTGCGCCGCACTCACGGATCAGCCAGTGATTCTCAGGATATTCGGGCGCCAGCGCCAGCA
>JBGSRB010000476.1:0-8044 GCA_041737735.1 Anaerolineae bacterium
CGATCATCGGCGCGTTTGCCGACGCCGCCCCGCTCATCGACGCGGTGCAGCAGCCCTACCGCCCGAACGCGATCACCGCGCTGGCGACCGAGAATGTGAGCGGCGATCACGCGCTGATCCCGTTGTTGAGCTATCGCGTGATGCGCGGCGGCATCCCAACGGCGTATGTATGTCGCAACTTCGCGTGTCAGTTGCCTGTCACCAGCGCGGATGATGTGGCGGGTTTGCTCAATAAATCAGATTCAACGAATTGAGGACAACATGATGCCAAGTAAATATGAAACCCGTGCGCTGACCATTGAGAGCCTGCTGAGCTGGGTGAAATCAGGCGAAATCGCCATACCGGAGATTCAACGCCCCTTCGTGTGGGATACAACGAAGGTTCGCAACCTGCTTGACTCGCTGTTTCAGGGTTATCCGGTTGGCTATTTGATCATCTGGAAAAGCCCGGATGTAAATCTGAAAGATGGTTCGCGTTCGGAAGGCAAAAAGATTCTGATCGATGGGCAGCAGCGCATCACCGCGTTGATGGCAGCGCTGCTCGGGCATGAGGTTGTGCGGAAGAATTACAGCCGCACACGGATGCGCATCGCCTTCAACCCACAGCGGCACATTTTTGAAGTGTCGAACCCGGCAATTCAAAAAGATGCAGCGTGGATTTCCGATGTTGCGGTGTTATTTGAACCCAGCACCAGTTTGCGCAGCTTTGTCGATGCTTATTGTGCGCGCAACCCGCACACTGATCCCCACGAAATTGATCAAAGCCTTCACGCGCTCACACGCATTACGACCAACCCGATCGGCATCATCGAACTCGATTCATCCCTCGACATTGAAACCGTGACCGAGATTTTCATCCGCGTGAACTCGGCAGGTGTGCCATTGAGTCAAGCCGATTTCGCCATGTCGAAAATCGCCGTCAATGAAGCGCATAACGGCGCGCATGTTCGCAAAGCCATTGATTACTTCTGCCACCTTGCCAGCGCGCCCGACTTTTACAGCCGCATCGAACAGAATGATCACGGCTTTGCCAGCACCGAGTATTTCCGCAAGATGGCGTGGCTGCGTCATGAAAATGATGATCTCTACGATCCGTCGTATAACGACATGCTGCGCGTAGCCTTCACTTCACAATTTCGGCGCGGACGCTTGCAGGATTTAGTCGCGCTGCTTTCGGGACGCAATTTTGAAACCAAACAGTACGAGGAAACAATCATTGAGGATATGTTTGCTCGGCTGCATCAAGGGATTATGGGATTCATCAACGAAACCCATTTCAAGCAATTGATCATGATCGTGCGCTCGGCAGGTTTTGTCGATACAGCGCTGATCGGTTCGCGCATGTCGTTGAATTTCGCCTACATTTTGTATTTGACGCTGCGTGATCGCGGCTTGCCCGCCGCCGAGATTGAACGCCAAGTGCGGCGTTGGTTTGTCATGTCGTTGCTCACCGGGCGCTACAGTGGATCGCCCGAAACAGCCATTGATTCTGACATCCGCCAGATCGACACACACGGCATTGCAGCTTATGCCGACACCACGATCAACAGCCTGCTGACGGATGCGTTTTGGGATGCGGCACTGCCCCAAGCGATGATAACATCATCTGTGAACAGCCCGTATTTGAACGTTTATCTCGCGGCACAAGTGAAGGCGAATGATCGCGGCTTTCTTTCGCGCGATATTTCCGTGCGCGAATTGATCGAAAACAAATCGGACATGCACCATGTGTTCCCGCGTGATTTGCTTAAGCGCGCGGGCAAGTCACGCGGGCAGTACAACCAGATCGCCAACTACGTGGTGACGCAAAGCGAAATCAACATTCAGATTAGCAATAAAGCGCCTGCGGTGTATTTCGGGCAAATGTTTGAACAGATCAACGGTGGATCACGGCGTTATGGCAACATCACCGATGCCGATGAACTGCGCGCGAATCTAGCCGTACACTGCATTCCCGCAGGTGTGGAACACATGACCCTTGACGACTATGAGGCATTTTTGGCGGCGCGGCGTCAATTGATCGCCCAGAAAATCAAAGCCTACTTTCAAAGTTTGTAGTTCAGCGCATCAGCCGCCCGTCCTAGCCGCTCATGCCATGACGGGCGCGCTTACCCGCCCCCTACTCCCCCACGTAGAGCATAGCGAGCGGGGTTTCGACCGCCTGATCGCCGTCGCGCTCGACGCGGAACACCTGCTTACCTTGCTGCGAACACGCGCAGTTGATCAGCTCACCATCGACAAAATGCGCGGCGGCGCTGTCTTGTAGGGCATAGCCGCCGCTGATTTCCCCCGCGCCGACCATGCGTAAATACGACGGACGCCGCTCTGATTCGCCATCGTAATGGGGCGTGGCGCTGCCCGGCAGCAAGCCCAGACACGGCAGCGCCGTCAACTGATCGGGGATCGAGTCGGTCAAGCCCTGCTCGAACCAGCAGATCGCGCCCGCGCTGATGCCCGCCAACACAATGCCTTCGTCATAGGCGCGGCGCAGAATCGTGTCGATGCCCCATTCACGCCACAGCGCCAGCATACTTTTGGTGCTGCCACCGCCGACATACAGCACATCAAAGCTGAGCAAATAGTCAGCGAGATCGCCTTTGGTCGCATCGTTGATCAACGCTAGATGTCCCGCCAGATAACCGAGCCGATTGAACGCATGATAAAAGCGCGCGATATAATTATCGTTGTCGCCGCTGGCTTGGGGCAGAAAACACACGCGCGGGCGTTCCGTGTTGGTTTGCGCGAGAATGTAGCGATCCAGCGCGGGCGTGTCTTCCATCGAAAAGCCGCCGCCGCCGAGCGCGATAATCTGTTTAGGCATTGTCCATTGTCCTGATACGTGGATAAACAGCACTGAGTTTAGCAAGTTGTGACGGAGCGCGCATGAACACCGACTCGCCGCAAGACTACTTCAAGCTGATCCTGCTCACGGTCGTGCGCGGGGCGTTCGAGGCGGCGGGTTATGCGCTGACGGACAGCCCGACGCAGCACGCGGGCGGTTTGTTCCGCTTCAGGAAAGCGCTGGATGACGGTCTGTTCGCCTTCATCGAGTTTCAGCATTTGCACTACGTCGAAGGATCGCCGTCGCGCTTCCGTGTGACGCTGACGCGCACGGATAACGCGGGCGGCGCTGCCAGCGATCATCCGGCGTATGTGCGGAAAACACTGAGCGAGTTGGTCGTGCGCGATTTCGGCGTGGCGATCCTGCCGAGCGCCGATCACTGGTGGACGTTTCAGAATGTCGATCAGATGGGCAAGGCTTTGGGGGAAGCGGGGCATTTAGTCGTTGGCTACGGGATGCCGTATCTGGCGGGCGATCTCGTGCCATGATCACGCGCTCGCGCTTTGATTTTCTCGATGCGCTGCGCGGCTTCGCGGCGATTTACGTGGTGGTGTATCACGCGAAACTTCTGTTGTGGATCGACAGCGGCGTGCTGGCGGCGCAGGGCGAAGTATTGATCCTGCTTGAGCGCGCGGTAGGCATGACGCTGCCGCTTTTCTCGTTCGGGCGGCAGATGGTGCTGTTCTTCTTCGTGCTGTCGGGCTTCGTGATCCATTTTCGCTACGCGCGCGAACTGCGCGATCATCCGCAGGGCGCGCGCTTTGATCTGCTGCCGTATCTGTGGCGGCGGGCGCGGCGGATTTATCCCCCGCTGCTGTTCGCGCTGGCGCTGACCTTCGCGCTGGATCGCACGGGCATGGCGGCGGGCTGGCTGACCTATGCCAACGATGGCACGTACTTTCTGGGCGCGGCGCAGCACGATCTGACGACGCTGATCGGCAATCTGTTGTTTGTGATGACGGTGTATGTGCCAGCGTGGGGAACGAACTCGCCGTTATGGTCGCTGATGCTGGAATGGTGGTTCTACCTGTTTTATCCGCTGTTCTGGCTGATCGGCAAGCGCTCGATGCTGCTGGCGACTGGCGTGCTGATCGGGCTGTTCGGGTGGAGCATCAGCACACCGCTGGTATGGTACACGGGTTTGTTGCAGATCGTGTTCGCGTCGATGATCTGCTGGTGGATGGGCGCGCTGCTGGCGGACATTTATCTGGGGCGCGTGCGCTTTCCCCTGTGGAAAATCGGCTTGTTAGCCCCGCTGGTGATCCCGCTGCTGCCCACTGGCTTGATCGGGTTATGGGGCGTGCAGTTCGCGCTGCATGATCTGGCGTGGGCAATCGCGTTTTCGGGCGTGATCGCGGCGCTGCTGGTGTGGGATCGACACGGGCGCTCGCTGCGCTGGCTGACATGGTTAACGCCCACCGCCGCATTTTCCTACACGCTGTATGTGACGCACATGCCGATTCTGGCGCTGTTCACGGGCTGGCTTGGGGCGACCTTCACGGATGGCGCGCCCGCTAATTCCGCGCTGGGCGTGTTCGTGGTCACGCTGATCGCGCTGGGCGTGGCATGGGCGGCGCATTTTATCGTCGAGAAACCGTTCATGCGCGCGGGCAAACGCCAGCCCAAGCTATCCGGCGATCTGCCTACGCCAAGCGGCTGATCATTGACAGCGGGCGCGTGCGTCGCATAATCACGGGTATGATGCGACGACAATTTTTGATCCTGATCGCGTGCGCCGCGCTGGTGGGCTGCACGCTGAATACGCCGGATGCACCGAACGCTCCCGCCGATCCGCCCGATGTGATCGCTGAGTCGGTGAGCGCCGACGTGATGATCGCGCAGATTCCCACCGACATCCCCGCGCCGACGGCTGAGCCGACGCCGACGATTGATCCGGCGGTGATTCTGCAAGTGGCGGATCGGCATTTGCTCAACGGCTATTACGAAGCCGCCGTGCAGACCTATCAAACGCTGCTGCGTGAAACCAACGCGCCCGCTGAACAGCGCGCCGCTGCCGCCTTCGGCTTGGGACAAGCCGCCGTGCGTGAGGGCTTGTTCGCGCAAGCGTTCGAGGCGCTGACTCCGTTTTTGGACGAGTTCCCGAATGATGCGCGGCGCGCGCAAGCGCATTTTTTGCGCGGCGATGCTCACCTGGGCTTGGCAGAGTGGGATAAGGCGCTGGTTGATTTCCGCGCGTATCTCGAACTGCGTCCCGGCTTGATCGACAGCTACGCGCATGAACGCATGGGCGATGCCTATTTCGCGCTAGGTCAGTCGAATGAAGCGCTGGCGAGTTACAGCGCGGCGATCAGCGCGACGCGCGTGCTAGTGCCGCAGGTGGCGCTGCGCGAACGGGTGGCGCAGGTGTTCGTCAATGCGGGCTTGGCGGAACAAGCCGTCGCGCAGTACGACGCGATTCTCGAAGCCGCGCAAAATTACACCTACCGCGCGCTGATCGCCTATCGCGCCGCTGAAGCCGTGCTGCGCTATGATGAGCAAAATGGCTTGGTGCGGCTGAATCGCGTGTTTCTCGATTTCATCGACCGCCCCGAAGCCTACGACGCCATGCAAACCTTGATCGAGCGCGGCGTATCGTTGCCGGCGTATCAACGTGGACGCGCGGCGTATTTCTATGGCGACTATCCAACGGCGCTGGATGCGTTCAACGAGTTTGCGCTGAATACGCCCGCCGCCGACATCCCCGCCGAGATGTATCTGTTTATGGGGCGCGCCTACCGCGAGATCGGCAACCAACCCGCCGCGCTGACCGCCTTCCAGACCATCGTGCAGCAATACCCGACCGATCCGCTGTTTGGCGAGGCGCTGCTGGAACAGGGGCGCACGCGCTTTCTGGCGGATGATATTCCCGCCGCGATTGATCACTACCTGAGCATTGGCGAAAATTACAGCTATCTTGAGCAAGCCGCCGAAGCGATCTGGCGCGCGGGTTATCTCTACAGCACCAACGATCAGCCGGAACAAGCGCGCGTCGTGTTCGAGCAACTGGCTGAAGCCTTCCCCAACAGTGCGCAGGCGCGCAGCGGCTTGTTCATCGCGGCGGCGGCGGCTTACAACGCGAATCAACTGGGTGTGGCGGAAACATTCTATGCGCGCTTAGCGACGATCAGCACGGGCGAAGAACAGGCGTCAGCCTATTTCTGGTTGGGACGGGTGGCGCAGCAGCGGAATAATCAACCGGTGGCGCAGCAGGCTTACGCGCAAGCGATCAGCGCCGCGCCCGACTCGTATTTCGCGGCACGCGCAACCGACATCAACAGCGGTGTGCCGCCCTTCACGCCGCCCGCCGCGTATCAATTTCAGTTCGATGACACCGCCGAGTTGATCGCCGCTGAGAACTGGCTGCGCGCCACGTATGGCATCGAGCAAGAAGGCGCGCTGTGGCAGCTTGCGCCCGAACTGGCGAATGATCCGCGGTTGCTGCGCGGCGCGGAATTGTGGGCGCTGGCGGCTTACGATGAAGCCAATTCCGAGTTTGGCGGCTTGGTCAGCGAAATGGAGACCAACGCGCTGGCGTCGTATCAATTGGCGATCTATCTGCGCGGGATCGGCGCGTATTATCAATCGATCTTCGCGGCTTCGTATGTGATTCGCTTGGCGAACGTTGGCACGCTGGATGCACCGCCCTACATCGCACGGATGCGCTATCCCGCGTACTATCTCGACGTGATGCAGGATATGAGCGCGCGCCGAAATGTCGATCCGCTGTTGATGTATGCGCTGATCCGCCATGAAAGCCTGTTCAACACCTATGCGACCGCCGCAGCGGACGAAAAAGGCTTGACGCAGGTCGTCCCGCCGACGGCGCAATACATCGCGGAACAGCTTCAATGGGCAAATTATCAGCACAGCGATCTGTTTCGTCCGCACGCGGGCATTGAGTTCGGCGGGTTTTATCTGCAAGAACAGTTACGCCTGTTCGACGGGAATGTGATTCCATCGCTGGCGGCGTATAACGCGGGACCCGGACGCGCCATCGATTGGAATCGACTCAGCGGCGGCGATCCCGATCAATTCATGAGCGCGATCACGATTGACTCGACGCGCTTATACGTCGAGCGCATCTACAGCCATTACAATATTTATCGCGTGTTGTATGGGGCGTAAAGTGTGGGGATAAGGTTGTAGGGGCGCAGCAGGTGTTGTCGCCCCTACAGAACAGCTTGCTTGGTATTTAGGCTTGCGCGTCGTCTTGAATGGTGCTGATCACGCTGTTGTCGCCGCTGTACGGGTTGGGAACATACTTATCGGCTTCCCAATCGTTGTGCCATTCCGTGCCGTTGACCAGATAACGGAACTGGTATTCTTTACCGGTTTCGAGATCGAGCTTGACGGTGAAATCACCCGTTTTGCTGTTCTTCTTCATCGGCGTGGCAGCTTCATCCCAGTTGTTGAAGTCACCAACGAGGAACACCGTCTCACCTTGAACCGCCGCTGGCAGCGAGAATGTCACCAAGCAGACCGGTTTTGTCTTGCGGAACTCTTTCTTAAGCATGTGAAGCCCCCTTTTCGTTTTGCCACTGCTGCTTCCGCCTAATTGTAAGGTTTTTCACAGGATGTCAAGTGTCACCTTTGACCAACGAAAATCATTGATAGCTATCGTGAATAGATGGAAGCGCAATTTGGCGCGGGAATAAGCAATCGAAGGTGTTCGCTAACGGATGCAGGACGCGACTATGCCCCGACATAAACCGTTACTCAAACCGACGCAGCCGCTCGATCAACGGCGGTTGAGCGCACCACGCACCCCGCAAGCGAAATACACGCGGCGGTTGTATAAGCGTTCGTGGTCGCAATATACGCTGGATGTGCGGCGCGTGCCGGATCGCGGCAAGTGGATCACGGCGCTGATCGTGGTGCTGTTTGCGCTGATCGGCGGCGGCGTGACCATATGGTATGTCGCGGATGGGCTGGCACGCAGCGCGGCAGCCGATGAACAGGCGCGCGTCGAGTTTTTGTATCGCGGGCAGGCAACGCTGCCGTTCAACGCCGAGGCGACACCCGAAACGACCAGCGAACCGCTGGCAGAAGGCGAATATCCCCCGCTGGCGGCGCTGGATGATCCGCGCTGGGAACGCGCGCTGCTGACGCCGATCACGGGCGCGTTCACGCTGTATGATCGCCCTGAGGGCGAGTCGCTTGGTTCGGTGACGGAAGCGGGCGCGGGCGATGTGATCAGCGATG
>JBGSRB010000496.1:0-7576 GCA_041737735.1 Anaerolineae bacterium
CGCCCGCGCGTAATCGAGCGCCGCCGTCGCGTTGACCGTGCCGCGATGCTCGACGCGCCCACTCGCGTAATCAACGGCGCGATTCCCCGTGTGATAGTCGCCCGTGCAGTAGGTGACGAACACCGTGCTGTAGCCCGCTAACGGATTTTCGCCGTTGGTAGGGTCGAAAATGCCCTGACTGTAATTGTTCGCTTCATCGCCCACCACGACATCATCGAACAACCCGCTGTCAGGCGCGCAGGTGGCATCGTTCCAGCACGCGCCACCGCCCTGAAAATAGATCAGCAAGCGCGCCGGATCACCCGCCCGCGCGTAAAACGTGTACGGCGTGCCGCGCGCGCACAGCGCCCCATCGGGCGTGATCGGCGTCCAACCCTCTTGGGCGAAGGCGGGCAGCGCTCCGCTTCCGCTGACGAGCAACAGCAAGGTGAACACTATTAACCATCGCATCAACATTCCCCCTTTATTTACGAAACTGCGTATGTTCCCACTCAGCGAACAGGTCTTGCAGCTTCAAACGCTGATATTTGCCCGTCGTCGTCACGGGGATGTCCGTGCCGAACACGACGACTTTGGGTGCTTTCTCGAAGGTCATGCGCGCGCGACAATGATCGATGATCGCCTGTTCGGTCAGCGCATTGGCGGCGGACGAATCATCGCGCACGATATACGCGCCCACTTCTTCACCGTAGTAATCATTCTTGAACGCGACCGCCAAGCCGACTTTCACGCCGGGAATTTCGAGCAGCACTTCTTCAATGTCAAACGGACTGAACTTGACGCCGCCGCGATTGATCAACTCTTTGATGCGTCCGGTGATGAAGAAAAAATCGCGTCCGCGCGCGTCGGTCAGGAAGAAGCCTTCATCACCCGTGCGAAACCAGCCGAATTTGAAGGCTTCGGCGTTAGCGTCGTCGCGCTGAAAGTAACCCAACATCACGTTATGTCCGCGCACGCAAATTTCGCCGCGCTCGCCCGCTGCTAAGCGCTCTCCCGCGCCCGCCGCGTCGAAGATCGCCATCTCGTTGGGTTCAATCGGGCAGCCGATGGATGGATAGCCGTGATCGAGCATCCACGCGCGATGTTCGTTCCACGAGAGGTCAATCGGCAGAAAGCACGAGTAGCAGGTTGTTTCGCTCAAGCCGTAGCCGTGCAGGATCATGATGCCGAACTTTTCCTCAAACGCTTTGACCAAGCTCATCGCCAGCGTTCCCGCGCCGCACACGATATGCCGAAAGCCGCGCAGATCAGCTTTGCTCACGCCGTCGCCCCAGATCGACTTACCCGCGCGTTCCTGTGCTTCGGCAAATTCGAGCGCGAATTGTAACAGCGTGGGAACCACACTCACGATCTGCACCCGTTCGCGCGCCAGTCGTTCCCAGAAGGTGCTGCTGCTAAAAGCGCGCGTTAACACGGTCGATGCGCCGACATACAGCGGTGTGATCAGCGTGACGACGATGCCGTTGACGTGGTGAATCGGCAGCACATTCATCAGGCGTTGATTGCCCGTGATCGCCTGCCCTTGGCTGATGCCCTGCGCGTCAATCAGCAGGTTATACTGCGCCAGCACCACACCTTTGGGCGCGCCCGTCGTGCCGGAGGTGTACACGAGCAGCGCTTCATCCGCCAGCGTGGGCGGGTCGTCTTGATTGCTCATGAATGTATCCGGCTTATGGATGATGGCGCTGTTGAAATGCGCGTAACCGTCCAACGGATCGCCGCCCACCGTGATGATCTGGCGGATGTTGGGCGCGCCGAGTCCGTGTTCCGTCCCGTGAATGATGCGCTCAGCGCGGGCGAGATATTCCGCGCGCGCGAGACAGACCACCGCCTCACTGTTGCGTAAAATATAGGCAATCCGTTCGTCATCTTCGGTGATGTTCTGCGGGGCGACCGCTGCGCCGATCAACCAGCAGGCGAAGTAGATGATCACGGTGTCGCTGTGGTTGTAGGCGATGGTCGCCACGCGATCCCCACGGCGCACGCCCAGATCATCGTACAAGAAGCTCGCCGCTTGATGCACCCGCGCGTTGAACTGCGCGTAAGTCAGTTCTTCGCGTGCGCCTTCGGCGTCATAGTGGATCAGCCAAGTTTTATCGGGCGTCACCGTAGCGTGCAGCGACAGTAAATGACGCAGGTTGCGAAATGGCACTTTATAATGCGCCGCTGGCACGCCGCGCAGCGCGCGCGCCGTGTCGATGTTGGCGGCAGTCAGGTTAGTGAGAGTCACGGCATAAAATCCTTTCCCAAAGCAATAGTACTACCTGCGCCCATTATGCGTCATCTTGGCGGGAAGTGGGTGGGTGGTCTGCGTCAGGATATGGCAACAATTGCGCGAACAGGATGACGCGCTCGCCCGTCGAGTGGAATCAGCGCCGCTTGCGCTAAACTATGCGGCATGAATCGCCCATTTAAGGAAAAGTGAACCTGTGAACGCGCAGCCTGTGGCTATTCGCAATTTTCAATGGCATGATCTACCTGCACTCGTCAATTTCATGAATGAGCATAACGCCGATGCGGGCAACTCGGCGCGCGTCACGATTGATCAAATCGAACGGAGTTGGCGCGCACCCTATAATCATCCGGAGCGTGATGCTTTTGTCGCTGTGCAAGCCGACGGCAGCCTGCTCGGATATGCGATTGCCGATTTGCTCGATGAGCCGAATTATGCCTATGGTGTTTATCACGCATTTCTGGGGCATCGAGACGCCGCGCACGGCTTAATGCAGGCGGTAACGCAGCACTTTCTGACCACAGCGCTGGCACAAAGTGCGCCTGATGTTCCCATCACGCTGGATTGGCGTCTGTCTCCGCATGATCATGAAGCGCTGGCGCTGTGTGCAGAACAGGGTTTTGAACAGGTGCGCCAGTTTTATACCATGCGGATCGACTTGGACGGAGCGGTTGCGCCCACAGCCCTGCCTGCGGGTTTGACGCTCAAACCCTTTACGCCGCCGCAGCTTCCGGCTGTGTATCAGGCGAAAACGGAAATTTTTGCGGATCATTGGGGTGGACAGTATGACTCGCTGCAAGAATGGCAGGATCGCATTGCTCAGCCCCACTTCGATCCGACGCTATGGTGGATCGCCTACGCCGACGATGCCATCGTTGGCATGGTTCTGAGTGAAACATTCAGTGACGTGAGCGCCTCAATCGGCATTGTGGGCGTCCAGCGGGCATGGCGCAAGCGGGGCGTAGCGCAAGCGCTGCTGATGCAGTGTTTGGCTGAATATCAACGGCGTGGTTTTCGTCAGCTTGAGTTGGGGGTGGATAGCACCAGTGCCACCAACGCGGTCGCCCTGTATGAGCGGGTGGGCATGCACATTCACAACACGATTTTGTATTATCGGCATCAATTACGTGGTGGCTGAAGGTTCTGAACAAGTGGAGTTATGCTGGCAGGTAAATTATGGTGGGAGTACTAGGACTCGAACCTAGAACCCGCCGGTTATGAGCCGGATGCTCTGACCATTGAGCTATACTCCCCACTGCAAGCGGGCAGAGGAATTCGAATCCTCACTAAGACCTTGGAAGGGTCGTGTGCTACCATTACACCATGCCCGCGCATGGCGCATTTCGCTGCCGAAATGCCAGTCGGGGAGCCGGGACTCGAACCCGGGACCTCTCGCTCCCAAAGCGAGCGCGCTACCGGGCTGCGCTACACCCCGAACTAACGATCATTATAGCGTGCTGTGCGTTCCACGTAAAGCGCGGAAAAATCACCCGCCAAAACAACGGGCGGATTCAAACCAGAATCCGCCCGCAAACGCATGATTATTCTACCTACGCCTTAAATCAGCGTCATCAACGGCTTATTCTGCTCGACGCTTTGCCCTGCCTGCACGCTAACGCGCTGCACCGTGCCATCGCGCGGCGCTTTCAGTTCATTCTGCATCTTCATCGATTCGAGAATGATCAGCGTTTGTCCTTTGGTCACTTCCTGACCTTCGCTGACTGGCACTGCGACGATCAAGCCGGGCATCGGCGCTTTCAGCGAAATCTCGCCGCCATCCGCACCCAAGCCGCCGCCACGCATGGCGAGCAACTGCGCGCGCTCGTCTAACACTTGGCTTTCGTACAAGCGCCCGCTTAACTGCACCTCAACGTGACCGTCGCGTTCTTCGATCACCAGTTCATACGATTGATCATTCATGATCACCGAGTACAGCGACGACGCCAGCGGCAGAAAGTCGATGGTGCGCGGTTCGCCGTTGACCTTGAGCGAGCCGTCGCGCTCGATCTCGATCTCGTACTTCTGTTCATTGATTATCGTGATGTATTTCATCGGTTCATGCGCTCCCAACGACTCAGCCATTTCCAGTTCGAGGTGTCGCGCTCGTTGCGCGTGACCACTTGACCGGCAAGCTGACGGCTGCGATGCGCGAACAGCGTCGCGGCGATGGCTGCCGTTTCCAGTTCGGTGGCGCTGGGCGCGTCTTCATAGGTGGTCATGCTGAAGCGTTCTTCGACGAATTTGTTGTCGAACTTGCCCGCGATAAAGCTGAAGCTGTTGAGCAAGTTTTGATGGAAAGCGATGTTGCTGCGCACACCCATGATCGTGAATTCTTCGAGCGCGCGTCGCATCCGCAGCATGGCTTCGCCGCGATCATCGCCCCAGCAGATCAGCTTGGCGATCATGCTGTCGTAGTACGGCGTGATGCTAAAGCCACTGTACACGCCGCTGTCCACACGCACGCCGGGTCCCGAAGGCGTCAGCATCGTGCTGATTGTGCCGACCGACGGCAGGAAGTTGTTATACGGGTCTTCAGCATTGATGCGGCACTCAATCGCCCAACCTTTGGGTTCGAGGAAGCTCTCGGTGTGCGTCATGCGCCGACCGCGCGCGATGCGAATTTGTTCCTTGACCAAGTCAACGCCCGTGACCAGTTCGGTGATCGGATGTTCGACCTGCAAGCGCGTGTTCATTTCGAGGAAGTAGAAGTTTTTGTCTTTATCGACCAGACATTCAATCGTCCCCGCGTTGACGTAATTCACGGCTTGCGCCGCGCGGATCGCCATGTCGCCCATGCGCCGACGCATATCCGGATCGACGAACGGTGACGGCGCTTCTTCGACCAGCTTTTGATGCCGCCGCTGGATCGAGCATTCGCGCTCGCCCAAGTGGATCGTGTTGCCGTGCATATCCGCCAAAATCTGAAACTCGATGTGGCGCGCGCCGATGATCAGCTTTTCGATGTACACGCGCCCATCACCGAAGGCGCTTTCGGCTTCACGCCGCGCTAACGCCAGTGCTTCGGGCAATTCTTCGCTGCTGTGAACCGCGCGCATCCCCTTGCCGCCGCCGCCCGCCGCCGCCTTGACCATCAGCGGGAAGCCGATTTGCTCGGCAGCCGCGAACAGTTCATCGTCGCGCAACCCGGGATCAGTCCCCGGTACGACGGCAACGCCGTTCTTCTTGACCGTTTCGCGCGCCACCTGCTTATCGCCCATCGCGGCGATGGCGGCAGCGGGCGGTCCGATGAAGATCAAGCCTTCGTCAGCCACCATGCCCGCGAATTCTTCGCGCTCGCTCAAAAAGCCATAGCCGGGGTGGATGGCATCCGCGCCGCTGCGTTTCGCCGCGTCGATGATCTTATCCATCCGCAGATAACTTTCGCGCGGGGCGGGCGCGCCAATGTGGATCGCTTCATCGGCATAGCGCACATGCAGCGCCGTGCGATCCGCGTCCGAGTAAACCGCCACTGTCTTGATGCCCAGATCGCGGCACGCGCGGATCACACGGACGGCGATCTCGCCACGATTGGCGATCAAGACCTTTTTAATGTTGGTTTGTTCTGTCGTTGTCACCATTTACGAACCCTTTCAGAGCGCCGAGCCTGTCTCAGCAGTTAGAGCGGGATGTTCCCGTGCTTCTTCGGCGGGTTGCTGTCGCGCTTATTCTGGAACACTTCCAGACCATTGATCAGGCGGGCGCGGGTTTCGCGCGGCTCGATCACATCGTCGATATAACCACGCTGCGCCGCGACATACGGGTTCGCCAAGCGTTCGCGATATTCCGCCGCCAAGCGCGCCTTGAGCGCCACCGGATCAGCATCGGCTTTGAGGTCGCGCCGATAGATGATCTCGACCGCGCCTTCGGGGCCCATCACCGCGATTTCAGCGGTGGGCCACGCCAGATTGAGATCGCCGCGCATGTGCTTGCTCGACATGACGCAGTACGCGCCGCCGTAGCTCTTGCGCGTGGTCACGGTCAGCTTGGGGACGGTCGCTTCGCCGTAAGCGTAGAGCAGTTTCGCGCCCGCCGTGATGATGCCGTTGTGTTCTTGCGTCACACCCGGCAGATAGCCCGGCACATCGACGAGCGTGATGATCGGAATGTTGAAGCAGTCGCAGAAGCGCACGAACCGCGCCGCTTTGTTACTCGCGCCAATATCCAGCACGCCCGCCAGCACCATCGGCTGATTGGCGACAATGCCCACGCTGTGACCACCCAAGCGCGCGAAGCCGACCAGAATGTTGGCGGCATATTCGGGCTGAATTTCGTAGAAGATGCCATCGTCCACGACTTTGGCGATCACTTCTTTCATGTCGTAGGGTTTGTTCGGGTTATCGGGGATGATGCTGTCGAGATCAGGATCGGCGCGCAGCGGATCATCCTTGGGCGGCATGAACGGCGCGTCTTCCATGTTGTTCTGCGGCAGATAGCTGAGCATCTCACGCACCAGCAGCAGCGTGACCGACTCGTCTTCACCGACGACGTGGCACACGCCGCTCTTGGTCGAATGCACCGACGCGCCGCCCAAGTCCTCAGCGGTCACATCTTCGTGCATCACCTGCTTGATCACGTCGGGACCCGTGATGAACATGTAGCTGGTCTTGTCGACCATGAACACCCAGTCGGTCAGCGCCGGGCTGTAGACCGCGCCACCCGCGCAGGGTCCCATAATGACGCTGATCTGCGGGATTACGCCGCTGGCGATGGTGTTCCGCAGGAAAATGTCGGCGTAACCGGCGAGACTATCCACGCCTTCTTGAATGCGCGCACCGCCGCTGTCGTTCAAGCCGATCACGGGTGCGCCGACTTTCATCGCCGTATCCATGACCTTGCAGATTTTCTCGGCGTGCGCTTTGCTCAAGCTGCCGCCCATGATCGTGAAATCTTGCGAGAACACGTAGACCAAGCGCCCGTTGACTGTTCCCCAACCCGTAACCACACTATCACCGAGTGGGCGTTGATTCTCCAAGCCGAAATCGGTCGAGCGATGGGTGACAAAGGCGTCCATTTCGCGGAAACTGCCGGGATCGAGCAGAATGTCGAGCCGTTCGCGCGCCGTGCCACGTCCGCTATCGTGTTGGCGCTTAATGCGTTCCTCGCCGCCGCCTGCTTGGCTTTGCGCGCGCATCTCGCTGAGTTGCTCAATTTTCGGATTTGCGGTCATACATCATCTCCGTTGACTTGCCCCCGCCATAACGCGGGGCGCATCAAATAAAATACGGTCATGCTTGTGAAGGCGAAGATCGCCACCAACGCAAACGGCAGGCGCGCGGCGTCGTAATCGGCGCGCGTGAAGATCAGCAAGCGCGCGGTATGGTAAAGCGCGAACGCGATCAGCAC
>JBGSRB010000583.1:0-3929 GCA_041737735.1 Anaerolineae bacterium
GCAGATCGACGATCACATCGACCGGATGCGTGACTTCAAACAGGCGCAGGATCGCGCGCTGCATGTTCTGGTGAAAATCGCGCCAATTCCAGATGCCGAAGGCGCGCACACGCATGATCGTGCGGGCGTCGTCGTGCCAAGCAAATTCAACGGGCATCCTCATCCTCACTTTCGAGCGCGCGCATCAACTGATCGTAAGCCAGATTGATGCGCTGCATCCGTTCGTTGGCGCCGGGCGAAGCATCAAGATCAGGGTGATGCGCGCGCGCCAACCGTCGATAGGCGAGCTTGACAGCGGCGCGGCTTGATCCGTCGCGCAGACCGAGCGCGGTGTACTCGGCGGCGAACGGTGACGCGGGTGCATCCGGCGGACGCCCGCCGCGATCAAACGAGCCAACGCGCCACTCGCCGCGCAGATAACTCAAGTGCGTGTGAACCGACGCCCCTGTGAGCGCGCCCGCTTCGATGGCATCGCCATACCGGATAAAGCGGCGATAACCCGTGCCTTCAAAATACACGGGGAAGATGTAGAAATGTTCGCCATAAGCATCGTAGGCATAAATTTTCTCGCCCTGCACCGCCAGCAGCACCTCCATCCAATCGTGGGGGATGTAATGCGTGCCGTTCAGCGGCAGCAGCAGATCGCACCAGAGGATGAACAGGCTGTAAGCGTTCTCGCGCGTGTCGTTCTTGATGATGCCCGTGATCTCGTAAGTTTCGATGGGATCAGCAATGAAGTAGATGCGCGCCATCTCGCCGGACGACATCCGCGCGTGGATGATGTCGCCGCCATCGTCGATGATTTCGACGCCGTAATATTGCAGTTCGCGCACGAGATGCGCGCTAACGCGGTGCGTATCAAACCGCATGGGGGCAGGTGTCCTCAAAACTCAGATTAACAGCGGGCTGGGCTGTACCTGTATCGACAGCCCGCTGCGTTATTGATGTCATTCGGTGGGCAGCAGCGCGGCTTGCTGGTCGCGCGCCAGCGCCTCCATGCGCGGGCGCATGGCTTCCGCCTCTTTCGTGAACAGGCGATGCAAAATGGCGACCGCCGTCGCATAGGTGGGATCAACGCCGGCGTAACTCAAGTTCGTGCCGAGATTTTTGCCCTTGGTGAAGGGTGTATCCGACGCATAGTGCAAAATGCCAATGTCGAACGGCGCAAAATGCAGCGTGACGATCTCGTTTTGCGGGTGGCGCTGGGGGCGCACCGCCTCATAAATCGATGAGAGGTAGGGTCCCGCTTCCATCTCGATCACGGTGTAGCCTTCGTGATAGAACACGCTCATATAGCGCGGATTTTGCAGGAACGTCCCCAACGCGCTGATCGCCTTCTGGTTATCCAACACCATACCGTAAGTCAGATACGGTGCGACATCCTGCGCGCTGAAACAGTTGTTGAACAGATAGGTGTTTTGCGAATGTTCGTCGTGGACGACATTCGAGATCATCACATCGCCAATGCGCCCGTTGAGCGTCGCCGCCTTGCCCATCACGTAAATGCCACTGAGCTTGGAGACTTTCTCGGTCACGCGCATCAAAATTTCATACGCGCCTAAGCCCAACGGATAATCGATGTTGAGGATCACGGCGTCGCTGTGTTCGAGCCACTCGGCATCGATGCCCGCCACCAAACGCGGATCGAGCCAGTCGCGGCGCAGCTTATTGACCTCGATCACCTGTGCTTCGACGTCGAATCCTTGCCGACTGGGGATGCGGAAAATGCCGACCGCGCGCTCGTCGTCTTGGGCGCGCTGTTGGGCGCGCTTGCCCTCATCGCTCAGATATTTCTTCAGCACGTAGTACAGCACATTTGGCTTGCTCGAAGCGCCGCCATCCGCTTGGATCGTGCGATATTCCGCCAAAAGATCATCATGCCCGCGCGCCTGCATGTAGGCGAGCAACTGCGCTTCTTCACGCAGCGCGAAGCCGGTCAGCAAATTGGTCAGCGAGTGCGAGTTGCTGCTGACGAAATAAACCGGACGCGATTCGAGATCAATCGAGTCGCTGACCTGCGCCGCCAGATCATCCCACCAGCGCGACGTAGCGCGCCGATAATCGGCTTGCGAACTGGCGATCTGGCGGATGCCGAACTGCTTACGCTCGCGCGCCATCGCCACCAGCGTTGGCACAAAGCGATCTTTCCACGCGACTTCGAGCCGCTTAAGTTCGTCAGCATCCACCCGCAGCGCGCGACCGAGCATCTCCAGTTCGCTGTCGCTCAGCGTCGATTGACGATGCTGATGCTGCGCCAAAAACAGCTTGGCGACCTCATCTTGCAGCAGCGCGTGCAGCTTGTTCCACTCGATTTGATACGAAGTCAAAATCGGAATCAGATCATCAATGTCGGAACGGCTGGCGACGAACACCGCCAGCGTGTGCGCCCCGTCGTAATGCGCGCGGCGGCGGCGACCGGGCGAATAGACTCGTTCCCACTGCGTGACCGCATAGCCCGCATCAACGAACGACTTTTCCAACTGCCCAATGACCAAAAAATCGACTTCGAGAATGGCGGCGGGTAAGCGCAGGCTGCTGTAAATCAGGGCCGCGACATCGGGCTGCGCCGCGCGCGCGTGAACGTGCAGCGAAGACTCCATTGCCATGTGGCTTTCGACCAGCGTTTCGATCTGGATGGTGTGGGTCGAGCGCAGCAGCGAATAGTACGTTCGCATGTACAGCTCGATCTCCTCGCTGCCCGTGCGGGGAACGGTGCGATCCATAAATGGTTGACCTTTCCTGTCTCAATGAGTCAGGTTACAAACGTGTGAGCGCGATCAGCGCGGCGTTAGTTCATTTTGTCTTTGACGCTCTCGCGCATGGTGCGGTTGACCGTGCGCTGGCGCTTTTTCGAGGCGCGTTTCTCGCGCAGCATTTCCTCGCGTTCTTTCACCATGCGATCCATCGATGAGGTGTTGGTTTGCTTGGGCGCGAACGCGAACACGATCACGCCGACGACCGCCAGCAGCACCAAAAACACAATGCCGGTGAACATCAACTGCACCTGCGAATCAGGCAAGCCCACCGTCGTGAAGCCGTTCGCGTTGCTCTTTAGCCAACTGATCACAGCGGGCGCGCTGACATACGCAATGACGGTCAGCGAGACGACGAGTAAAAACCCGACCACGCCAAATGCCCACTGGGGACCCTTCTTTTCTGCCATGCGAACTTGTGTGGATCGACTGCCCATCTTGCTATGCCTCCTGCGGACGTTTGCCCGCATCTAAAATCGCATCGATGATCTTATAATACCCGGTACAGCGACATAAATTACCCGTAATGCTTTGTTCGACCTGTTCGCGCGTGGGCTGCGGTTGTTCAGCCAGCAGCTTCGCGCCCGCCATAACCAGCCCCGGCGTGCAGAACCCGCACTGCACCGCCCCGTGATCGATGAACGCCGTTTGCAGCGGGTGCAGATCGCCATTGGAGGCTAAGCCCTCAATCGTGACGATCTCGGCGTGGTGCGCGCGCGGCGCGGGAACCATGCACGCCATCACCGCCGCGCCATCCAAAAATACGGTACACGCGCCGCACTCGCCTTCGGCGCAGCCCTCTTTAGTGCCGGGCAGGTGAGCATCCTCGCGCAAGAAGTGCAGCAGCGACTTGTGCTGTCCACTGGTGATCGTCAGAGGCTGCCCGTTGATCGTGGTCTGGATCGGCGTGCCGTCGCTGTGTTCGACCGACTCCGCCGCGGAGAATGCGCCGTGCTGTGCGCCCCACAACAGCGCGGGCGCATGGGGAAAGTTCGCGCCCTGTGTGTTGGTGGCAAGGATGCGTAACGCGCGCGCCACCAGCACGCGGATCATCTCGGTGCGATATTCCGCCGTGCCGCGTATATCGTCAATTGGCGCGGGCGCGGCAGCCGCTAAGCGCGCCGCCTCACGGATGCTTTCTTCAGTCAGCGCGCGCCCGATCAAGGCTTGCTCGGC